>JACUTX010000030.1 GCA_014859615.1 Desulfuromonadales bacterium
ATATTGACTTAACTGCTGCCGGGCATATCTGGCGGTTTTCGAGTCGGGCGAGCGCTCCAGCAGGCGTTGCAAGCTCACAATATCATCGATATCCTCCCACTGACCGTATTCAGTATAAACCAGACCGGCTGCCGCGGCTCTCTGCCGGGTCTGTGTCAGAACCTGGTCGGTACTCCAGTCGATATTCTGAAAAAGCTCCGGGTGCAGGTGACAACTGCCGATCAAAACATAACCGCCATCGCTGGCCGGGATCGTTACCACATCGTTCTCTTTAAGTGTGAAAAAAGCGGCATCAATCAGCGCCAGAGAGAGGTCTGGACTATCACTGCCGATCAGCGCCGCTGCAGCCGGTCCGCCTTTGTGCAGCCGGTCGAGCGCAGCCGTCATTCGTGCACCGAGATCCCCCTTGCACTGTGGAATGCTGAGCAGCTTTGGAAAATTTTTTTCAAAATAGGTTTGACCACCGGAACAGAACAGGACGACATTGTAGTCGGCGGTCTGCATCCGTTCGACTGTTTCGTGCAGGGCGACCCTGTAGAGCTCTGCCGCCTGATCCGCGGTTAAAGGGGGAGTGAGGCGGGTCTTGACCTGACCGGGGATCGGTTCCTTAACTAAAATACCGAGAGACAGCTTCATTGATATATCTTAAAAATACGTAACATCTGAAACTGTCATAAGATATCCACCGTTTCCACAAACTTATCCACAAGCTCTCAACCGATCTTTCGCTCAACCTGGGCATAAGCTGAATGGTTATGAATCGATTCAAAATTTTCGCACTGGATCTTGAACCAGGTGATTTTTGGAACCGCACTCAACTTCAGTGTTACCTCCCGAACAATATCTTCGACAAACATCGGATTATCATAGGCCTGTTCTGTGAGCGCCTTCTCGTCTTCACGCTTCAGCAGAGAATAGACCGGCGCACTGGCGCACGACTCGATCCACTCGATCAGATCCTCGATCCAGACATGCTCGTTGTAGCGGATTTGTACACTGATTTCACTCCGCTGATTGTGGGCACCGCGAGCACTGATCTCCCTGGAACAGGGGCAGAGGGAGGTGACCGGAACGGTGACACCGAGAATAAAATCACTGCTCTCCCCGAGACTTCCGATCATCTGGCATTGATACTCCATTAAACTGCGGGCTCTGGAGACCGGCGCCTGTTTTTCGATAAAATAAGGGAAATCGAACTCCAGGTGCGCACGACTCGCTTCAAGATGATCCTTCATCCCCTGAAGGATCGTATCCATCCGTTCGATGCTGATTTCTCCGTGATACTGGTTCAGTATTTCGATGAACCGGCTCATGTGTGTCCCCTTGAAGTGATGCGGCAAGTCGACATACATATTGATTCGAGCAACAGTGCTCTGCCAATCACGATTTTTGTCCTGAACCACAATCGGATAGCGGATATCTTTTACACCGACTTTGTCGATGGAAATATTACGACCGTCCGGTCGGTTCTGCAGATCAGGCATACTCATAGATTCTCTCCGTCGACATAAAAAATCGGATCGACCGCCCCGGCCTCGGCAAACCCCTTCAATCGCAGTTGGCAGGAGTCGCAATGTCCACACGACAAGCCTTGTGGCGTCGGATCGTAACAGGAGAGCGTCAAAGCATAATCGACATTCAGTTCGAGCCCGCGACGAACAATCTGCGCCTTGGTTAAATACTGCAGGGGAGCATGAATACGCAAAGAGGCCCCTGCCACTGCGGCACGGGTCGCCAGGTTGGCCATCGCCTCAAATGCAGCGATAAATTCCGGACGGCAATCCGGGTAACCGGAATAATCGCGAGCATTGACGCCGATAAAAATGTCCGCAGCGCCTATCACTTCAGCCCAGGCGAGCGCAAAGGAGAGAAACACGGTATTGCGCGCCGGCACGTAGGTGACCGGAATTTCGCTATCGACCGACCGATCCCTCGGAACCGCAAGATCAGTGGTTAATGCGCTGCCGCCAAACTGTCGCAGATCAATCTGCACAATCCGGTGCTCAACGGCTCCGGCATGTGGCGCCGCGGTTCGGGCCAGCTGCAGTTCATACCGATGGCGCTGCCCGTAATCAAAACTGAGAGCATACGGTTCAAACCCTTCGCTTCTGGCGATGGCCAGACAGGTTGTCGAATCGAGCCCGCCACTGTAGAGGACGACCGCTTTTTTATTCATTATCTCAATAGACCTCGAAAAAGGCACCGGTGCCGAGGCGGTGGACTTTCATAAGATTGGTTGTCCCGGCATCTGAAACCGGGCTCCCCATGGTAATAACCACAACGTCACCGCGCTTTAAAACTCCCGCTGCAAGCACAGCCTGTTCAACGGAGCGAATCTGGGCTTCGGTATCTCCTTCGATATCGACTCGCAGTGAACGGACACTTCGATAGAGAGCCATCCGTCTGCGGACCGACTGTGACGGGGTCACCGCATAAACCGGTAATTCCGGTCGATATTTAGCGACCAGAGCGGCGGTACTGCCGGTCTGGGTAAATGCGAGAATCGCCGCCGCACCGACCATTTCGGCAACCCGGCAGGCAGCCTGCCCGATCGCATCCGGCAACCAGCGGAAACTACCGGTCTCACTCAGTCGCTGATAGGTCTGCGGCCAGAGCTGCCGATCTCCTTCTATATCAGCGGCGACTCGCACCATAAGACGCACCGCCTCAAGCGGATATTTTCCGGCGGCCGTCTCACCGGAGAGCATAATGGCGTCGGTTCCATCAAGAATCGCATTAGCGACATCCGAGGTTTCGGCGCGCGTCGGCCGCGGATGACTGATCATGCTTTCCAGCATCTGGGTGGCGGTAATCACCGGCTTGCCAGCGGCGTTGCAGGCGCGAATAATCCGCTTCTGGATTAATGGCACCTTTTCCGGCAAGATCTCAACTCCGAGATCACCACGGGCGACCATAATCCCATCCGAGGCTGTCAGTATCGCATCGAAATTCTCTACCGCCTCCGGCTTTTCAATTTTGGCGATCACCCGGATAAGCGAATTTTCGGCGAATAAGCGCCGCTTCAGAGCGTTAACATCGGCTGCAGAGCGGACAAATGACAAAGCGAGATAATCAAACTCTTCACGTATGCAAAAGTTCAGGTCATCATTATCCTTGTCAGTCAAGGCCGGTGCCGAGACCGCGACCCCCGGGAGATTGATCCCCTTGTTGTTCTTGAGCAGACCACCGACGACGACATGACAACGAACTTCATCACCCTCAACCGAAAGGACCCTCAGTTCAAGCAGACCGTCATCGAGCAAGATCTGATCTCCTGGCTGAACGTCCTGCGGGAGATTTTGATAAGTGGTCGGGATCAAATCGGGTCGGTTCGATTTGACCGTTGGCGAAATTGCCACAACCTGGCCAGCGACCAGCTCAAGACCATCATTATCCAGCTTACCAACTCTGATTTTCGGCCCCTGCAGATCACCGAGAATCGCGACCGCTTTTTTCATCTCCCCGGAGATTCTTCGGATCCGTTGAATAATCACCCGCTTCTGATCCTGCCCCCCATGTGAAAAATTGAGGCGAAAAACATCTGTCCCGGCCGTCAGCAAAGCGGACAACATCTCTTCTGATTCACAGGCGGGGCCAACGGTAGCGACTATTTTTGTGTGACGATAACCCATATCTACCTCTTTTTCAGTGACACCCCCTTCTCTTCTCTGTGCAGGGGGGTTACTGACGATGACGATAACTCCCCTGATATTTTTTATGTTCTTTATCCGGGCTTCGATGACACTTGAAGCAGACCTGATTCGTCAATTCCCGTTGTTCCTGCACAGCCGGTTCCGGCTCGACGGACGAGGACTGCTGCCAGGACAATTTTCCGGTCTCATCATTCAAATCGACCGGTTTGTAAAGAACCTGCCAGTCAGCATTGATTGAAGTCTGATGGCACTCACTGCACCCCTCGGGGGACGGGATTCTCTGCCACGCGGAAAACATCGCACAACCGGTCAGCAGAAAAACCGCCAACAGAAGCATCTGTTTAAAATATCGGATCATATCCTCTCCAAAAAAACTCTTAAAAATTAAACTGTTTTTTAATCTATAAATAAATCTGTGGCAAATATAGCACAACCCCGAGAGAGGACAAGCTAAAACATTGCCTGAGCGTCTCTGCTTATGCTATCTTTCCATGTTATGGATAAAGATACTAAAAACTGGCAGTTGTGGCCTTTTAAACGATTGGCTCGTCTTTTTTTCACCATCCTGGCTGTCGTTTGTCTGTCCGGTATTCTTGCGCTGGTTGGCGCCTACCTCTATATCTCCGGCAGCTTGCCGCGAGTCGAGACTCTGGCCGATTATCGCCCTCCTATTATCACCAGAGTTTTGAGTGATGAGGGTACAACGATTGCTGAATTTGCCCGCGAACGACGCATTCTTGTCCCGGTCGAGCGGATGCCGAAGCAGCTGATTCAAGCTTTTGTCGCTGCCGAGGATTCGAACTTCTTCCAGCACTCCGGAGTTGATCTCACCTCTATCCTGCGGGCAGCGATCAAAAATATCCTTGCAGGCGGGATCGTACAGGGGGGGAGTACCATTACCCAGCAGGTCGCCAAAAGTCTTCTCCTCTCGCCGGAAAAAAAATTCAAGCGCAAATTCAAAGAGGCGATTCTCGCCTGGCGAATGGAACAGGCTCTCTCCAAAGAAGAGATTCTTCATCTCTATCTAAATCAGATCTATCTTGGTCACCGCGCTTATGGTGTTCAGGCCGCGGCCGAAAATTATTTTGATAAAAATGTCGAAGATTTGACCCTCGGTGAATGTTCCATTCTCGCCGGACTGCCGCAGGCTCCGAGTCGTTATTCTCCCTACAACCATTACGATAAAGCAAAAACACGCCAGCGATATGTTCTTAAACGGATGGTTGATGAAGGGTATATCTCTCGGGAAGAAGCGGATGCTGCAGAAGCAGAAATTCTGATCATCAAACCGAGATTCAATGCACATATTGCCAAAGCTTACTATTTCACCGAACAGGTACGCCGTTATCTCGAGACCAATTACAGTCAGGATATTCTGGAGACCCAGGGATTGACTGTCTATACCTCTATGAGTACCAGCATGCAGGAATCAGCCCAGATTGCTGTCCGAAACAACCTGCATGAACATGATAAGCGTCTCGGTTTCAGAGGGCCGGAGCAGGTTTTGACCGGAGCAGAGACAGAAGTGTTTCTGCTTGCGCAGACAGAAGCCCTCAAGGAGAAACCGCCAACCTCAGGCGATCTGATCGACGCGGTTCTGATCGACAGTAACGAAGAACAGTTGCTGCTGCGCGTCGGGAGTCTCTCCGGGTCAATTCAACTCTCGTCCCTGACCTGGGCCGGTAACATCAAGGTTGTCGACAACAAAATTGAACCAACCCGCGACCCGGACGTGGCTGTCAAACGTCTTCCGATCGGTTCTCTTTTGAAAGTTCGAATTGAAGAGATTTCTGCGGACGGGAATTTATTGCTAAAGCTGGAGCAGACACCGCTGGCACAGGGCGCTCTGGTCGCCCTCGATCCGCAGACCGGCCTGGTTAAAGCGATGGTCGGCGGTTACGATTTTTTCGAAAGCCAGTTCAATCGCGTACTGCAGGCTCGCCGCCTTCCCGGATCGGCCTTCAAGCCGCTAATCTACGCTGCAGCCCTCGACAAGGGATATACACCCGCAACGGTCATTCTCGATACGCCACTGATATACAAAGAGAAGTCAACCTCCGGTCTGGAGACCGCCTGGAAACCCAAAAACTATTCTGATAAATTTTACGGGCCGACACCACTGCGCACAGCGCTGGCTAAATCCTACAACGTTATTACAATCAAAATTCTAGAAGATATAGGCGTGAAATACGCCGCCAACTACGTCCGTAAGCTTGGCATCACCTCTGATCTGGCAAACGATTTAACTTTGGGTCTCGGTTCATCTGCCGTGACTCCGTTGGAACTGGCAACCGCCTACACCGTCTTTGCCAATGGTGGCATCAGGATCCGGCCATCCTATATCGTCAAGGTTGTTGATCGGGACGGACGGGTGATTGAATCGATCGATCCATCTGATTTTCCGGATGGGGTCGGACAAAACCAGCGCTTGATCAATCTGGCGCGCGAGCGAGTCATCTCCCCGAGCACTGCTTATCTGGTGAGTAACCTGCTTGAGAGTGCTGTACAGAATGGGACCGGGGGACGGGCAAAAAGATTGAATCGGCCAGTCGCAGCCAAAACCGGTACAACAAACGATCTCAAAGACGCATGGTTTGCCGGATTTGTTCCGCAACTGGTCGCGGTTTCATGGGTCGGCTATGATCTGGAGCGCCCGCTCGGCACTGGTGAAACCGGTTCCAGGGCGGCTGCTCCGGCCTGGGTCGATTTTATGGAGCGAGCGGTTGCTGATATGGAACCGCTCGATTTTTCGATTCCGGATCAGATCGAATTTCATCCCGTCGACATAACGACCGGTCTGCTTGCGCCTGAGGATTCATCAAACACCAATATCGAAGTCTTTGCCCCGGGGACGGCACCAACTCGCTACGCCATGGAAGAAAACAGACCGAAAGCGCGTGATTTTTTTCGCCTCGATCTCGAAAATAATTAAATTTTTAGCGAAAGCTAGCGCCAGCGCTTGACCCCGTTTTGCGGACACGATTTTACGACACAGCAGAGACTACATTCCGGCGTCGGAGCTTTACATACAGCCCGGCCGTGAAAAATCAGAGTATGGCTCGCTTTTGTCCATTTCTCTTCTGGAAGAAGACGACTTAAAGCCTTCTCAACCTTGACCGGATCTCGCTGCTCTGTCCATCCGAGCCGGTAGACAATCCGTTTCACGTGAGTATCGACGACCATCCCCGGAATATCAAACGCATTACCGAGAAGAACATTCGCCGTCTTTCGCCCGACTCCCGATAATGCGATTAACTTCAACAACTCATCTGGAACCTCACCATTATGCCTGTCAACCAGGCTCTTCGCACACGCAATCAGATTTTTAGCCTTACTGCGAAAAAAGCCGGTACTGTGAATAATTTCTTCTATTTCAGGCTTAGATGCAGCTGCCAGACGAGCGGCATCCGGATAGCACCTGAATAAAAGAGGTGTGACCTGATTCACCCTGACATCAGTGCACTGTGCCGAAAGAATCGTTGCAATCAGGAGTTGAAAAGGGTCGGCGTGGAGCAGTGCACATTTTGCCTCAGGATAGGCCGCTTCAAGACGGATCAGAGTATCGAGTGCTTTAGTTCGTCCACTGCGGTACCCTGCTTTTCCAGAACAGAGGAAGAAGGGGCTCACCTCTCGCCCCTTGCATTAACCATGCACGATCTCCATCTTTGCCGGAACTCGCCCAGTCTCTTCTTTATGCAGATAAAGCCTGGTATCTCCAGTCTGCAGAGTTAGAATCAAGGGGAGGTGTCGGGAGGCTTTACGACTGAGCAAGGAGTAGTCGATCTGGGCATTGAGAACTTTTAAATCCCGATCAATGTAGGCCCGGTCACGGCCAAAAAGAGGGAGTTGTGCCGGGTAAGTCCCCCGAAAGAAAGGGCGCCTGATCCTCGTTATTCCGCGATTTAAATTCAGATTTCCGGCCCCCCACCAGAAATCGGAGAAATCGCCAAGAAGCAACACAGGACAGGAGAGTCGGTTGCTGCCGAGAAGATCCGGCCCAAGCAGGGTTAATATCTGTCTCCGACGTTTTTCCGGAGAGGTATTCAGGGAAACATTAAACAGGTGGAGTCGTTTCCCCTGGTAATCAAGATCAGCCCGCTGACATCGGCCACCATCGCCCAGATCATGATTACAAACAGCTTTAATCGGATAGTATGAGAGGAGAGCATTGGCTGATGCTTCCGGTACACCGTGGGGATGCATTCCAAGCTTATCGGCGAGTCGATCGAGATCACCCGCCCTTACATCCAGATCCTGCAGGGCGACGATGTCCGGTGCGCACTTCCCGATCACCTCGGCAATACGCTCCGGCTGACGCAGGCCATCCGAGCCGGTGCAATTTGTAACATTATAAGTCATTATGCGGATGCTGATCATCCGCTTCTCCCTTGGCTTCGCAATTAATAGCTATTTATGGCTTACCCCGGACAATTCGCTTAACCAAAATTTCACTCTCCGGCAGATTAACAAAAAGAGCGTTTTTCCGAACCGTTTTTGTGGCAGCGATGTTATCCACCACATCCATACCGGCAATCACTTTTCCAAAAACCGCGTAACCGTAATCACGAACCTTGTGGTCGAGCATCCGGTTATCAACATGATTAATAAAAAATTCACTCGTAGCACTATCGACGACACCGGTGCGGGCCATCGCGATCGTCCCACGCAGATTTTTCAATCCGTTATCCGCTTCATTTTTGATCGGCGCACGCCCGGTTTTTTTCTTAAGATCCGTTGTAAAACCACCCCCCTGTATCATAAAATTTGGAATCACCCGATGAAAGACCGTCTGGTTGTAAAACCCTTCATCAATGTAGCCAAGAAAGTTGGCAACGGTGATCGGGGCCTTCTCATCATCAAGTTGCAGAGTGATATTGCCGCGGCTTGTCTCCAATGTGACATATTCAACAGCAAAAACAACAGGGGTAAAGAGTATATATATAAACAGCATTAATCCGATGGAACGCATGGTCAAAGCTCCTCTCTTATTCTTCCTGTTTCAGGTCTCTTAACATCAGTTCACTGACAGCCTGCCGGGCATCCTTATTTTCATAAAGCAGACCGTACATCTGGTCAATAATCGGTGTCTCGACACCAAGTTTTCGCGCCAGCTGATAAGCAGACAATGTTGTTTTGACCCCTTCAGCAACCATATTCATATCGCCGAGAATATCATCCAGCTTTTGCCCATGACCGAGCGCGATCCCGACGGTTCGATTACGCGACAAATCACCTGTACAGGTCAAGACAAGATCACCCATCCCGGCAAGACCTGAGAAAGTCGAGGCGTCCGCCCCCAACGACACACCGATACGTGAGATTTCCGCCAAACCTCTGGTAATCAGGGCGGCACGGGTGTTATGACCAAAACCGAGTCCATCCGAGACACCGGCAGCCAGAGCGATAACATTCTTCAAAGCTCCGCCGACCTCAACCCCGGGCACATCGTTATTTGTGTAGACCCGAAACTTGTCGGTGCTGAAAATCTGTTGCACCCGACTGAGAACATCTGAATCACAAGCGGCAACCGCAACTGCTGTTGGCAGCCTTTCAAAAACTTCCCGTGCAAATGAGGGGCCCGACAGATAAGAGACCCTCGCTGCAACCTGAGCCGGCAACAGATCCGCAAAAATTTCTGACATAATTTTCAGGGTCCCGTTTTCGATCCCCTTTGAGGCAGAAACCAGTAAGGTCTCAGGATGGATCAGCCCGGCGACATCAGCCAGAATCCGTCGCAGGACTTGAGACGGAGGGACAAAAAGCAGTAACTCTTTATTTTGCACTGCCTCAGTCAGATTATTGGTAAAAGTCAGATTTTCTGATAGCTTGGCGCCAGCGAGATAAAGATCATTCTCCCGACTGACTCGCATCCTCTCGACCAGGTCAGCTTCATAAGCCCAAAGTGTGACAAAGTAACCTTTACTGGCCAACAGATCCGCCAGAGTCGTCCCCCAACTGCCAGCTCCAATGACACCAATCTGTTTCATCTCTAAACCCTCATTCCCAAAAAAGGGGTCAACAAAAAGATCTATTTATTCAAATTGCCCGTTTCTTATTTTTAATCCGTTCCTCAACCTGACTCTTTTTGCGTTCAAGAGCTTCTGGATTCGGATAAATATTATCGAGTTCAACCAGAATCTTCAGTGACTCCATCAACCTTTCCTGCTCTTCAAGAACCGCCGCGAGGGAGAAGCGTGCCTCTGTCGCAAACTGATCCTCCGGCAGATCCTTGATCACCTGTCGAAACACCTCTTCGGCCGCCAAAAGATCTCCTTCCAGAGAATAAGCGACGCCAATCCGGTAACGAACCTCCGTGACATATCCGCTCTTCGGCCAGGCTTTTAATAAATTTTCAAACTCTATACGTGCTTGCTCAAAATTATTGACCCGGAAATAACAGTCAGCCAGTTCATACAGAAAACGGTCTGCCGGTTCACGTTCACGATCGACAAGCTTCTGATAGAGAGCAGCCGCCCGTCCGTAATCACGCAGGCGGTTTTTATAGATGTCTGCTTCCTGTTCCAGGGCTGAAAGCACATACGGTGAATCCGGGTAATCTTTTTCCAGACGCAAAAAAGAGAGGAGTGCATCGTGGTACTGATTGATAAACAGATTCTGAACTTCTCCAGACCGATAGAGGGCTTTAGCGGCCAATTCAAAATTCGGGTGCTTTTCATAAATCCGGCGATACAATTCAATTGCACCGTTATACTCCCCTTCCAGAATCAAAGCCTCGGCACGATTGAAAGTGCCAGATAAACGTTGATCGAGTGTTGCATAATAATACCAGACAGTTCCGACCAGTATCAGTAGACAGAGAGGGATGAAGATAACCGAAAGCCGGTAGAGAGGTGATTTAATTCTCTTCCGTCTCAGTTCCTCCTGAAGTATCTGCTTCTTCATTCTCTCTATCTGCCGCATCGTCTTCATCCTTTTCAGCTAGTTTGGCTACCGCAACGATTCTTTCATTCCCTTCGAGGACCATTAATCTGACCCCCATCGTATTACGGCCGATCACCGACAACTTGCCGACCGGCGTTCTGAGAACCTTGCCGCGATCGGTGATAAACATCAAATCAGAATCTTCATCGACCAGTTTGACATCGATCACCTGACCATTACGCACCCCGGTCTTTATGGTGATGATCCCCTTGCCGCCTCGACTCTGAACCCGGTATTCATCGAGACTCGTCCGCTTGCCATAACCGTTTTCAGTCACAGAGACCAGAGTTGCAGAAGTCGCCTTAGAGACCACTTCCATACCGATCATAACATCATCAGGGGCCAGCATCATACCACGAACACCCCGTGTTGTCCGACCCATTGGCCTGGCGTTCTCTTCCGGAAAACGGATCGATTTTCCGCTGTGGCTGGCAAGAATAATATCCATACTTCCGTCAGTGAGACGGGCAGAGATAAGGCTGTCATCATCATCAATAGTCAAGGCGATAATTCCACCCTGACGTGGGTTGGAATAAGCCATAAGATCGGTCTTCTTGACCGTTCCCTTGCGCGTCGCAGTGATAATGAATCGCCCTTCTTCAAACCCCTTGACCGGGAGTATGGTCATGACTCTTTCGTCCTCCTGAAGATTCAGCAGGTTGACAATCGCTTTGCCGCGGGCTGCTCGTCCTGCTTGCGGAATTTCATGCACCTTGAGCCAGTAAACCTTCCCTTTACTTGTGAAAATCAGGATGTAGGAGTGGGTTGAAGCGATAAAAAGACTCTCGACAAAGTCCTCATCCTTCGTTTTCATTCCGGTCTGCCCTTTTCCGCCACGCCGCTGTGCCCGATATAAAGAGACAGCGTTGCGTTTGACGTAGCCGGAATGTGAAACCGTCACCACCATATCCTCTTCGACAATCATATCTTCAAGGGTAAGATCGGCCGACATCCCGATAATTTGCGTCCGGCGTTCATCAGCAAACCGCTCCTTGATCTCTACCAGCTCCTCTTTGATTATCTTCATAATTTCGTAATCGCTGGCCAAAATCTCTTTCAGTCGGGCAATCTGGGATAAAACCTCACGATACTCATCAATAATCTTGTCGCGTTCCAGACCCGTCAAACGGTGCAGACGCATATCAAGGATAGCCTGCGCCTGGATTTCTGAGAGCCCGAAACGGGCGACCAATTTTTCTTTTGCTTCAGCTGAGTTCGCGCTCGCCTTGATTGTCTGGATCACCTCATCTAGATTTTCCAGCGCAATCTTCAACCCTTCTAGAATATGTGCCCGTGCCTCGGCTTTTTTCAGATCAAAAATACAACGCCGGGTAACGATAACTTTACGGTGTTCGACAAAGTAATCAAGAACTTCGCGTAAGGTTAATACCTGGGGTCGGCCATTGACAATCGCCAGCATTATAATGCCGAAAGATGACTGCATCGGTGTCATCTTGTAGAGCTGATTGATAATAACCTGTGGAATCGCCTCGCGCTTGACCTCAACAACGATCCGCATACCGTCACGATCCGACTCGTCGCGTAAATCCGAGATACCGTCAATCTTCTTTTCTTTGACCAGCTCAGCGATCCTCTCGATCAACCGAGCCTTGTTAACCTGAAAAGGGATCTCGGTAACAACAATACTTTCACGACCGGTGCGGCTGTTTTGCTCAACCATCGCTTTGGCTCGCATCTGAATAATTCCGCGACCGGTGCGATACGCCTCTTTAACCCCTTCACGTCCAAGAATAAATCCGGCGGTTGGAAAATCCGGCCCCGGGATGATCTCCACCAGTTCGTCGAATGTCAGTTTCGGGTTATCAAGGATTGTGATAAGAGCATCAATCACCTCACCCAGATTATGTGGGGGGATTTTGGTCGCCATCCCGACAGCAATCCCCTCCGAGCCATTGACTAACAGGTTCGGGAACTTGCACGGGAGAACCAGCGGTTCTTCTAGTGATTCATCGTAGTTTGGTCCGAAATCAACAGTCTCCTTGTCCAGATCAAACAGCAGCTCATGCGCCAGTTTATCCATACGGATCTCGGTATAACGCATTGCGGCGGCTGAGTCACCATCAACCGAACCGAAGTTCCCCTGACCGTCAACCAACGGATGACGCAAAGAGAAATCCTGAGCCATCCGTACAATGGTGTCATAAACTGCCGAATCACCGTGCGGATGGTATTTACCGATTACATCACCGACGATACGCGCCGATTTTTTATACGGCTTATTCCAGTCATTACTTAACTCGTTCATGGCAAACAGCACTCGCCGATGAACCGGTTTGAGACCATCACGGACGTCAGGCAGAGCCCGCCCGACAATAACGCTCATCGCATAATCCATATAGGATTTGCGCATTTCATCTTCTATATTAACGGTAATACGATTCTGTTCCGAGAGCATTTTTCCTCCACAAAGACCGATCAGTCCATTGCTTATTTAATATATCGAGAATTGTTTCGATAATTAAACGTCAAGATTCGAAACATTCAGAGCGTTTTGCTCAATAAAATTGCGGCGCGGTTCAACCTGATCTCCCATAAGAATTGTAAAAATTTCATCAGCAGCGACGGCGTCCTCAATCTTAACCTGAAGCAGGATCCGCTTTTCCGGATCCATGGTTGTCTCCCACAACTGCTCAGGGTTCATTTCACCCAACCCTTTATAACGCTGAATATATTGCCCTTTTTTGGCTCGATTCAAAACATAATCGAGAATCTGCTGCCGATTATCGATAACCTGATTCTCCTTCCCCTCTGCCGATATTTTCAACTCTTCGCTTTTACATATATCTTCAACCAGCTTATAAGCCTGAAGTAAAAGCTTATATTCATACATTGACAGACTCTCAAGCACTTTCTGATCGATGCGGGAACGGATATTCCCTTTTGTAAAAAGAATGCGGGGGGGATCATCAAACACTTCAAAGGTTGCATCTCGATCTATTTGACCTAGTTTTTCTGCCAGAGGCCTCAAATCGGTCAGGTCGGCAAAACCGTTTTGCAGTTTACCCTGGATAAAAATCTCCAGGACCTCCCGTTTAATCCCCTTGTTCAACATCTTGTCCAAATGACCATTATAGTCGATGATATTTCGCAGAGTAGGAATAAGTTGTTTTCCACGGATAACCTTGCCACTCTTTGGCGCCTCGACAATAACCCCCTCAACCCCTTCATTGAGAAGATATTCGAGCAACGCAGGATCATCTTTGAGATAGAGTTCTTTTTTACCCCGTTTTAACTTGTAGAGCGGGGGTTGGGCGATGTAAAGATTGCCACGCTCGACCATCTCTGGCATCTGACGAAAAAAGAAAGTGAGAAGGAGTGTACGAATGTGTGAACCGTCGACATCTGCGTCAGTCATGATGATAATCCGACTGTAGCGGAGCTTAGAAATATCAAAATCGTCCTTCCCGATACTGGTGCCAAGAGCTGTAATCAGGGTACGAATTTCATTCGACGTCAGCATCTTGTCAAAACGTGCCTTCTCGACATTGAGAATTTTCCCCTTCAAAGGCAAAATCGCCTGGTAGCGACGATCTCGTCCCTGTTTTGCACTCCCGCCAGCCGAATCGCCCTCGACCAGATATATTTCACAGAGAGCCGGATCTTTCTCCTGACAGTCAGCCAGTTTTCCTGGCAGAGCCAGACCTTCTAAAGCTCCCTTACGCCGGGTCAGATCACGTGCCTTACGCGCTGCCTCACGGGCTCGGGCTGCATCAATCCCTTTTTCCAGAATACGTCTGGCAACCTTTGGATTTTCCTCAAGGTAACTCGCCAGTTTTTCATTCAAAAGGGTCTCAACGTACCCTTTAATTTCCGAGTTTCCAAGTTTGGTTTTGGTTTGCCCCTCAAATTGAGGATCTGGAACTTTGACGGAAATCACTGCTGCCATCCCTTCACGTAAATCATCACCAGAGATAGCTGTTTTAATATTTTTTAAAAGATTGTTTGCCGTTGCATAAGTATTCATGGTCCGGGTCAACGCCGCCTTAAAACCAATCAGGTGGGTTCCCCCTTCATGTGTATTGATATTGTTGGCAAATGCGAAAATTTTTTCATCATAACCATCGTTATACTGAATGGCGACTTCTATTTCGACCCCACCTTTAGTTCCGGAGCAAAAAATTGGCTCCGGATGAATCGGAGTTTTAGCTCTATTCAAATATTTAACAAAAGTCTGAATCCCCCCTTCATAATGAAAATCATGACTTTTATCGGACCGCTCATCAAGTATATGGATTTTAACCCCACCATTTAGAAAAGCGAGTTCTCGCAGACGCTGAGACAAGGTTTCAAATGAAAAATCGGTTGTTTCAAAAATTTCAGGGTCAGGCCAAAAAAGAATACGTGTGCCGCGGCGTGTGGTTTCACCATCTTCTATTAAGGGAGCTTTTGGGACTCCTCGTTCGTAACTCTGCCGGTATATCTTGCCATCACGACGAATCTCAAGATCCAGCTGACTCGACAAGGCATTAACAACCGAAACACCGACACCATGTAACCCCCCTGATACTTTATAAGAGTCGCTGTCAAATTTGCCACCGGCATGCAGCACAGTCATAACAACCTCTGCCGCCGATTTTTTTTGCCCCTTATGCATATCAACCGGTATGCCACGACCGTTATCTGTAACTGTAATTGAGTTATCGATGTGAATAATAATTTTTATTTCATTGCAATAACCCGCCAGCGCCTCATCAATTGAATTATCGACTATTTCGTAAACAAGATGGTGTAACCCCTGAATACCAGTCGAACCGATGTACATTGACGGTCGTTTTCGAACAGCTGACAACCCTTCTAGAACTTTAATACTATCTGCTTGGTAATTTGATACTGTTTCGTTGGCCATAGCCACTCCGTCTAATTTTGTCTGATATGAAGAACACCATCCTTCACATTAAAATAAGATGCTCTGTTGATGCCGCTTTTTTCGAGCGGTTTGATATCTGTTGTTGTTATAAATATTTGTCCTTGCATTCTAAATAAAAATTGGAAAAAAAAATCCTGACGCTGCTGGTCCAGTTCGCCGAGAAGATCATCTAATAGTAATAATGGTGGCTCACCATATTCTTTTTCCAGATTTATAACTTGTGCAGTTTTTAAAGCCAAAATAAAAGAACGTTGCTGACCTTGTGATCCGAATTCTCTTAACGATTTATCATTTAAATAAAAAAAAATATCGTCCCGATGCGGTCCACACAACGTTATTCCGTATTTTATTTCCTGTTCCCTGTTTTTTAAAAGCTCTTCTCTAAATGCTTTTTTTATATCATCAAGACAATCATACCTATTTTGATAAAGAATTTTTATATTTTCACGGCTTCCACTAATAAGCTTGTAACAGTCGAAAAAGTCAGAAGATATAGATTCTATATAGTTTTTTCTGGCAAAACGTATTTTTGATCCTGTATCTATTAATGAATCTGTCCAGGGTATTATTTCTAATTCTGATTTTCTTTCTTTAAGAAGCATATTCCTTTGTTTAAGTTGC
This sequence comes from Desulfuromonadales bacterium, assembly GCA_014859615.1. Lineage (GTDB taxonomy): Bacteria > Desulfobacterota > Desulfuromonadia > Desulfuromonadales > UBA2294 > Kmv16. The sequence continues at coordinate 16,105 of JACUTX010000030.1, forward strand.
CGTTCGTACTGTTTAAAAATTTTCAGAAATATAGGGGTTGACTGAAAAACAGCCCGGTCAATTAATCGCCGTCTACCTGAAGGGCCGCCTTTTGTGACACTGACCTCTTCTGGAGAAAAAACAACGGGACGAAGACAATCAAGATAATTTTCAGGTTGACTGACTATTTTACCATTCAGTCGAGCAGTCTTTCTGTCTTTGTCTATAGATAGAGAAATTTCATCTGATACCTGATTATTGAGAGATACCCCCTTAATAACCGCTTTTTTTTCACCTATTTTTACAAGTTCATTGTTACGTGCCGATCTGAAACTTTTAAGAGAACCGAGAAGGGATATACTCTCTAAAATATTAGTTTTTCCCTCTGCATTATCTCCATAAAAAATATTAAATAAATTATTTGGCTCAATTTTAATGTTTTTAAAATTTCTGAAATTATAAAGAGATAATTTTATTAACTGCATTTTTTATTATTTATTAAAGGCGCATCGGCATAATTACAGAAAGAAAACCATCTTCTATTTCAGGTGTTATTAAACCTGGAGACATATTATCCTTTACAGCCAGTTTTATTTTTTCACAGTTTAAAGCTTGTATTATATCAATCATATAACGAGCATTTAAACCAATTATTATTTCCGGTCCTGAATAAAAAATTTCCATTTCTTCTCGGGCATCTCCTAAATCTGGATTTGATGATGAAATTTCTATTTTATTATTTTTTATTTCTATTTTTACACCTTTAGACTTTTCATTTAAAAGAATAGACATTCTTTTAAGTACATGTAAAAAAAGATCACGATTTATAATTGCTATATCTTCATTATTTTTAGGTATAACGCGATTATAATCAGGAAAATCTCCATTAACTAAACGCATAACAACAATAGTATTTTCTTTTTTTATAACAAAACTATTATCTATAAACCCTATTAAAATATTTTCTATACTATCTTCAGCTATTTTTTTAAGTTCATTTATACCTTTTCGAGGAAGTATTATTCCTTGATCTAGTTCTTCAATATCAGGTATTTCCATTTGTCTCTCGATAAGAGCTAAACGGTGACCATCTGTAGCAACCAAACGTAATGCACTTTTTTCATTATTTTTAATTTTTTTAAAATATATTCCATTTAAATTATATTTTGTATCATCATTAGATATTGAAAATAATGTTTTTTCTATCATTTCATTTAGTAAATTTCCATTTACAGGAATCATACTATTGTCATTTATTTCTGGAAAATGAGGAAATTCATCTGAAGAGAGTCCAACAATATTAAAAAGAGATTTTCCGCAAATTATTTCAATCCATGAGTTATCTTTTGATTTAAAGGTTATTTCTTTTTCAGGTAATTCTTTTACTATTTCATATATTTTTTTAGCGGATACTGTAATTTTTCCTGGCTGATTAATTGATGCTGGATAAGAAGCCCGCATGCCGACTTCTAAATCTGTAGCAGTTAAATAAATATTTGTTTTATTTGTTTCAATTAAAACATTGGATAAAATCGGGATAGTATTTCTTTTTTCAATAATTCCTTGTATTTTTGAGAGACCTTTTAAAAATACTTCTTTTTCGATAGAAAAATTCACAATTCCTCCAATCAACAGCAAACTATTATTATTATTTATTATATTTTAAAGCTTAGTAGTAGTAACAGATGCCTGTTTATTTGTTTATAAATACCTCAAAGGCTAATAGAATGGGTTTTTAGCTTGTTGATAAAAAAAACAAATAATAAATTATAAACATATAAAAATGTTGATAACTTATTTTCTTTGTTTTTTAAACAATTTTTAAAGCTATTAGTCAACAGGTTTTAAACATGTATTATTTCACTTAATTAGGCTATTTTTTAAATTTTCTATAGTTGATCGGAGTTGATGGTCAGTAATTATTAATTTTTCTATTTTTTTAATAGCATGAATAATTGTGGAATGATCTTTACCCCCAAATTGCTGGCCAATATCCGGATAGGAGTGTGATGTAAGTATTCTTGTTAAATACATTGCTATCTGTCTAGCAAGTACAAGAGCCTTATGTCTTTTAGTAGATTTTAATTCTGATAATTTAATACCATAATATGCAGCTACTATTTTTTGAATTTGTTCTGTTGATACTGCTTTATTTTTTTCTACCAGAATATCTTTGAGAATATTCTTGGCCATTTCAAGATTTATTGGAGTTGATGTTAAACTTGCAAAAGCACCTATCCTTATTAAATATCCTTCCAATTCACGGACATTACTACTGACTGAATTAGCAAGAAATAATGCAACATCTTCTGTTATATCTATACCATTTTGTTCTGCTTTCATCTTAAGAATAGCTAATTTTGTCTCTACATCAGGTTTTTGTATATCAGCTATTAATCCCCATTCAAAACGTGAACGGAGTCTTTCTTCTAATCCTGGTATTTCTTTAGGAAATTTATCTGATGTGACAACAATCTGTTTATGGGATTCATATAATGAATTAAAAGTATGAAAAAATTCTTCCTGAGTTCTTTCTTTTCCCGCTATAAATTGGATATCATCTATCAATAATACATCCATTGATCTGAATTTATCTCTAAACTTATCCATTTTGTTATAACGAAGAGAATTAATCAGTTCATTCATAAATTTTTCAGATGTGTAATAACAGATGGAAGTGTTGGGGTCGTTTTTTAAAATTTCATTACCGATTGCATTGACCAGATGTGTCTTCCCTAAACCTACTCCTCCGTATATAAAAAGAGGGTTATAAGTAGTTGCCGGGTTGTTTGCTACTGCCATAGCGGCTGCATATGCAAATTGATTGGATGATCCTGTTACGAATTCAGAAAATGTATATTTATTATTTATATTTATCGTTTGTCCACGAACTGTAGAAGA
>JACUTX010000285.1 GCA_014859615.1 Desulfuromonadales bacterium
TATGTCCGGCGTGGTGATGTCTATTTTGATCTTGGGCAAGTGACCGAGGCAATTACCGAGTACAAAAAGGCGCTCGACTTTGCGCCTGATATCCCCTCTGCCCACTACAGTATGGCGCTCGCTATGATGAAAAATCGTGATACAGCCCAGGCAATCAGTCATTTTGAATCGGTTGTTGAACTCGCCCCCGATAGTCAGTTGAGCCAGCAGTCCAGGACGTTTCTCAAAGTGCTTAAATGAGCAGGAGGGTTTGCGACTTCTGGGGTGAGGCGTGCGCTGCGCTTATGCGACAGACCACTTTTACGCAACCCGATCTGGCGGTTATTCTCGGTTCCGGTCTCGGACCGGCCGTTGACTGTTGTGTTCCGTCTGTCAGGGTCTCTTATTCGGATATCCCCGGTCTTCCAGAACCGTCTGTTGAAGGGCATGCCGGTGAGCTGATTATGGGTGAGGTCGCGGGGTGGAACATCTGGTTTTTCTCCGGGCGCTACCATCTATACGAAGGGTACACGGCTGCTCAAGTTGTCGCTCCGGTGGAGTTGGCGGCGGCGGCCGGAGCCTCCCGGTTACTTTTGACCAACGCCGCCGGTCTGATTAATTCCGACTTCCCTGTTCATTCGTTTATGTGCATTGCCGATCAGATAAACCTGACCGGCGATAACCCTCTTAAGGGGGTGCGTGACCAACCCTTCATCGATCTCTCCCGGATCTATAATCTGAATCTTTATTCCGGTCTGATTGAACTGATGCAAAGTCGTGGTGTGACCCTGAATCAGGGGGTTCTTGCATCGGTTCCGGGTCCGTCGTACGAGACTCCGGCTGAAGTGCGTGCGCTTAAGATTCTTGGCGCCGATGCCGTTTCCATGTCGACGGTTCCTGAAGCGATTATGGCTCGCTACCTCGGTATGGACGTTGCCGGGCTCTCTTTTCTCTCGAATCTCGCTGCCGGATGTGGTGACTTTCAACTTGCACATGAGGACGTTCTGTCATCCGGGCGCCTCGGGGCAGAGCAGCTGATTGAGCTTTTCCCCCTTCTGGTGCAGCGGTGGCAGACGGACTGATTTTTCGGGGCAGAAATGGTGCGAGACAGCTTGCTGATCAGACCTTCTCCTGCTTGACAGAGCTGATCCCCATGCTAATCTTTCCACCATGCAGAGCAAAGTAAATCTCTACAATACTTTCAAAAATATTCTTGTCGTTGATGATGAAGAGAATGCCCGGACTGGGATGTCGAGGCTTCTGGCCGCTGAAGGATTTGATGTACAATCCGCCGGAGATGGTTATGAAGCACTCGAATATTTGCGCTCCGGTTCATTCAGGCTGGTAATCTCCGATCTCAACATGCCTAATCTTGACGGGATCGATTTTTTGCAGATTGTCCGGCGAGAATTTCCAGAGATAAATATTATTATACTAACAGCCGCCGGTGGAACCGGTTCCTATCTTCAGGCTATGAATCTGGGGGTGGCGGAATATCTGTGTAAACCGATAAAGTTTGATGCGCTTAAGTCAGTCATGTATTCTATTGCACGTCGCGAGGCACAAAAATCAGACTAATTTTTTTATAACTTGAAAAGGAGGTGCCCAAAGATGAAAGATTTTAAATCAATTCTGTTTGCTACTGATTTTTCCGAGAGTTCGGATCACGCCTTTGACTATGCGTTCACCGTTGCAAAAAAATTTAATGCCAGGCTGATTGTATTGCATATCATCAATGAGCTTGCCGATCTGCGCGGTTTTTATGTTCCGCACATCTCCATTGACAAACTTGAGGAAGAGATGGCTGAAAGTGCCGGCAACATGATGGATAAATTTATTAAAATGCATACAAAAGGGTACGATCGCGTCGAATCGCTTGTTGTTCCGGGGATACCGTATGATGAAATCCTCAAAAAGGCGGAGGAAGAATCGGTCGATATGATTGTCCTCGGAACCCACGGCAGAACCGGTCTTGACCATGTCCTGTTCGGAAGCACAGCCGAAAAAGTCGTACGTAAATCAAATGTTCCGGTCATGACGATTCGGATCAGGTAGTTTTTTGTCGGGTGCGTCTAATGAATTGAAACGTTGTCTGATCTCTGTTTCTCCTTGTCAATCGCCAAGATTGAAATGTATGCTGTCGCTTCGATGGCATACATTTTTTTTAACAGCCAGTTGATCTTTTTTCAAGATTGCTAAAAGGTCAATTTCAAACTCGATGGTCTCGGTTTGTATTTTGAGGGACAGTATATGGGCGAGCCAATTCTGATTGTTGATGATGAAAAGGTCATTCGCGATCTTACGGCTATGATTTTAACGGCGCGTGGCTATCGGGTGACCACCGCTTCTTCTGGCGCTGCCGCTTTAGAATTGGTCAAAAAATCCCCCCCGGCCCTGATTTTGCTCGATTATATGATGCCGGGTATGGATGGTATGCAGACTTTGAGTGAATTACGCCGGATCTCTCCTGATTCCTATGTTGTGATGTTTACGGGGAAGGGGAGTGAAGATTTAGCTGTCAATGTCATGAAGTCCGGTGCCTATGACTACATACGCAAACCTTTCAATAATCAGGATCTGATTGAACGGATTGATAATGTCCTTCGGTTGCGCCGTATTGAATTACGTAATCAGGATCTCCTTGCCGAAAGGGAGTGCCTGCTTGCGGAGATTGCCGAATGGAATCGGGAACTCGCAAAACGGGTTGATGCTAAAACGAAAGCTCTTGAAGATGCTCAGATTGAAATCATTCAGGCCGAGAAACTCGGGGCTCTGGGGCACTTGTCGGCAGGTCTGACTCATGAGATCCGTAATCCGCTGAATTCCATCAATCTGTTCGCACAAATTCTCGATCAATCGAAGCTCCCGGACGATGTTGCCGGTTATCCGGAAAAAATTATTGAGGAGGTCGAGCGGATCGATCAACTCCTTTTACGTCTCCTCAATGTGAGTGAGCTGTCGGTCGTCGGGCTTGCCAATGTATCGATTGCTCAAGTCATTCAGGATACTCTTTCGATGTTCTCTGAGCAAATGCAGGCGCAGGGCGTTACTCTGATTACAGAGATCTGCCCAGATGCGGCGTCGATTCAAACCGATGAAGACGAAATAAGTCAGATTTTTACGAATCTGTTTTCCAACGCCTTACAGGCGATGCCGACCGGAGG
>JACUTX010000031.1 GCA_014859615.1 Desulfuromonadales bacterium
GCGGCGCTGCTGGAGATCGGGCCGAAGAAGATCCCGTTGGAAGGGTTTTTACGCCTCGATCTGAACAAGCAGGAGGCGCGACTTCTCGCCATGAATGAGATGGGGGTGGTGCTGTTTGATCTGCTGGTGACGCTGCAGGGTGAGACCATGCAGCGGGCGATCCCGCAGCTGCAACAGATGCCGGGTCTGGCGGAAGGGGTGGCGCTGAGTCTGCGTCAGATTTTTCTGCAGCCGCAACCGGACACCCACGATCAGCTCGAAGAGTTCGGCAACAGCCAGCGCCTGCGGCGTCTGTTGCCCGGCACAAAGCTCGGTTTCACCTTCGATTGCGACGGAGTGCTGCGCAAGACGCGGTTGCAGGGCGAGTCCGCCGATTGGCAGGTTCTCTATTCTCACTATCGCTCTTTTGGAAAGACAGCTCTGCCGATGGAGATCATTTTGAATAACTACCGGCAGAAGGTTAAACTGTCGCTCTGGATCAAAGAAGGGAGACAGGAAGAGTGAACGCAATGCGTGCAGCGATTCGCCAGTCAGCTCTCGCTCCGGCTGTCATCACAGCCGAAAGTGGCGAACAGAGCTATTGTTTCGCCCCCTCTTTTCTCGGTTTTTCCGGTCATTTTCCGGACTATCCGATTCTGCCGGCGATTCTTCAGGTCGTTATGGCGCAGCTTCTGGCGGAGGAGACGATAGGCGAACCGTTACAGTTTCTGCAGGTGGAGCGGGCAAAATTTACCCGTCAACTTCGTCCGGACGAGCAGATCGATGTCACTTTGAGCTGCAAAGAGCAGGCGGGGGAGTTGCATTGTCCTACGAAAATATCAGTGGGGAGTGCAGCTGCCGCCAGCTTTACTCTGCTGCTGCGCAGAGGAGATGTTGAATGAAAAAACCGTATTTTCGCGCCACTGCTTCTGATCCGCAGCCTCTGCGCTGCCGGGTCGAAAGAGTCGTTCGTTTTGAAGAGGTCGATCCGTTGGCAATCGTCTGGCACGGACGTTACCCGAGTTACTTTGAAGATGGCCGGGTGCTGCTCGGCGAGCGGTACGGTCTCGGCTATCTCGATCTGTTTCAGCACGGGATTGTGGCACCGATCAAGCAGCTGCACGTCGATTATCAGCGCCCGCTGAGATTTGGTGAACTCTTTACCATTGAGGCGATTCTGCATTGGTCCGATGCAGTGCGGCTTAACCATGAATTTATTCTGCGCAATGCCGTAGGCGAGGTCACGACCACCGGTTACACAGTACAGCTGTTGATGAATAAAGAGGAACAGGTGTTGATGCTCCCTCCCGCTTTTTATGCAGAATTTCGTCAACGCTGGCAAGCAGGGGAGTTGGTTTGAAAACAGTTGTGATCACTGAAGTCGCCTGTCTGACCGCTTTGGGCTCCGGGCCAGAGCGGCTCTGGCAGGGGCTGATGAATAAAGAGAGCGGGATTGCCGCACTCAAACGTTTCAGTTGCGACAATTACAGCTCCTCTCTGGCGGCCTGCATAGAGGGGTTGACTGCGCCGGTTGGCGGCTCCCGTCTCGATCATCTACTTGAGCAGCTCGCCGCGCAGCTCGGTGAGGTTCCGGCCGATGCGCGGCTCCTTGTCGCCTCGACCAAGGGGGAGATCGACCGGCTTGAGACGGCTTGTCGGGCCGATCAACCGATCCCCCGATCGATGCTGTTTGAACCGATGCTGGAGAAAATCGCGCAACGGTTCGGGCTGCACGATCCTGGAATGAATATTAATGCCGCCTGTGCTTCCTCAACCATCGCCTTGGCGCGGGGCGCAGCGTTGATCGCCGCCGGTCAGGCCGAGGTTGTGCTGGTGTATGCCGCAGATATCGTGAGTGAATTTGTTTTTTCCGGTTTCTCGGCGCTGCAGGCCCTCTCTTTTGCAGCGTGCAAGCCTTTTGATTCGACCCGGCAGGGGCTGAATCTCGGCGAAGCCGGAGTTGCCCTGCTGCTGATGAGCGCTGAGCGTGCCGGGCGACTCGGTCACCCTGTTTTGGCAACCGTCGCCGGTTGGGGCGCTGCCAACGACGCACACCATGTGACGGCTCCGGCGCGCGACGGCAGCGGTCTGATTCTCGCTTGCCGGAAAGCGCTGCAGAAGGCGGGGATCAGCGCCGATCAGATTGCGGCGGTCAATGCGCACGGCACGGCGACGATCTACAACGATGCCATGGAGTTAACCGCATTTAACGCCCTGTTTGCCGGCAAACTCCCCCCTTTGCACGGCGTTAAGGGGAGTTTGGGGCACTCTCTCGGCGCGGCCGGAGGGGTTGAAGCGGTGGTTGCCGTCTACGCTCTGCAGCATCAGCAGATCCCCGGAACCGTCGGCTGCGAACAACCGGAAGAAGAGGGGCAGGAAGCGCTCTCTGCTCAAAGTCAGAAGATCTGCGGTGATTATCTCCTTTCGACCAATTCCGGATTTGGCGGGATCAATGCGGCCCTGATTCTGCAGGGGGTGAAGTGATGCAAGGGTGGATCAAGGGGCTCGGTTGGGTCACGCCGGCCGGTTCAGGCATGGGGCGGCAGACTCAAGGGGTGTTGCAGCCGCTGCAGGCCGGTCTTCTGCAGATTCCCGAGCGTAAAGATGTTTTTGCTCAGATCGACCGGCGTTTCGGCCGTCTGGATGATTTCTCCCGGGTCGGTCTGGCGGCCGTCACCTTCTCTTTGCGTGATGCCGGGGCCGAGATATGGGAACAGAAGCGCTCGATCGGGATCGTCGCGGCGAGCTGTTACGGTTGTCTGCAGACCGATCTTGATTATCATCAGACCTTGATTCCGCAGCAGGGGAGACTTGCAAGCCCGAATCTGTTTGCCTATACGCTGCCGAACTGTTTTCTCGGGGAAGCGGCGTTGCGATTCGGACTGACCGGCAACAGTATGATTATCAACCGGCGCGATGCGTCACGACTTACGGCGATCAAAGTCGGACTCGAAGAGCTCGCTTTGAGTGACCAATCCGGGATTCTGGCCGGGATTGTCGATCTGGCGCCACCGCCGGAGCTTGCCAACGACGAGGATCTCCCCGGTGGACTGTTTTTCCTGCTGGAAAGAGACCAGGGGGGGGAGAGTTACGGGGCGTTGGCGCTGCGTGAAGATGAACTTTTTTTTGATGAAAAGAGGGTCGACAATCTGCAGCAACTGGTCGCGGCCTGTCTGAACAGAATCGCTGTTTAAGCAAGAGAAGAGAGTCACGGTTCGCCCCTTTTTCGCTCAGCCTGCGTTTGAGCGATTTGCACAGAGGGGGTGACTCGTTATCAGAGATCTGAGCGGATGCTGGCGTATCCACTAAAGAGTAGAAGGAGTCGGGCAAGATGAAAATGGAACTGATTTACCCCCGTTGGCCGAAACTGGATCGGCAGACTGAATTTCACCTCCCTCCGCACGGGCCGGTGGTCTTTGCCGCCGCTTTGCCCGATGAAGTGACGGTCAATTTTACCGATGAGAATCTGCAGACGATCGATTTTGACGCCGATTGCGATCTGGTGGCGATCTCAACGATGCTCTCTTCCCAGCTGCCGCGTGCCTTCGAGATTGCCCGAGAGTTTCGGGCCCGGGGCAAAAAGGTGATCTTCGGCGGCATCTCAACCATGCTGCACGCGCAGGAGGTGCAGCAGCATGCCGATTCGGTCTTCCTCGGCGAGGTCGAGGGGCGTTTGGTGCAGGTGATTGAAGATTTTAAACGGGGCGCGTTGCAGCCTGTTTACGACTATATGCAAAAACATCCGGATATCAATCTGGTCGGGACCGCCAGACGTGAAATTCTCGATCGGGAGAAGTACAACTACCGCGGGGTGCAGATGCTCGATCTGGTCCACGCCTCGCGCGGCTGTAAATTTGACTGTTACCCCTGTTGTACCGGTTTTCTCGGCGGCAAGAGTTTTCGCCCCCGCCCGATCGATAAGGTGATTGCGGAGATGGAGTCGATCCAGAACAACCGGATGTTTATCGTCGATAACTCTCTGGCGCAGGACCGGCAATGGCTGATCGATCTCTTTACGGAGATGGCGCCGCTGAAGAAGAAATGGGTCTCGCACCCGATTCTGGATGATGATGAAGTCCTCAAACTCGCCGCCGATGCGGGGGCGTGGTACGTCTACCAGGCTGTTTTTGACACCTCTGACCATATTCGTAATCGGGTCAAACGGCTCAAGGATAACGGGATCGGGATCGAAGGGACGATCATCCTCGGCACCGATGACCAGAGCGAAGACGATATCAAACGGCTGGTCGATTTTTTAATCGAGATCGAACTCGATGTGGCCGAATTTACGATCATGACCCCCTTCCCGCACTCGCCGATCCGTCGGCAGATGGAGAAGGAAGGGCGGATTCTCTCGAACGACTGGCTCAACTACACGGCCGACAAGGTGGTTTTTCAGCCGAAACAGATGACCCCGGAAAAGTTGCAGGAGATGTACTATTACGCCTGGGATACCTTCAATGCCGAAAGCGGGCACCAGTTGAAGATGGGGAAGCTGTTCGATCAGGTTATCCGGCGTGAGATTGAAGATGGAACCTATCGCCGCTACGAGCCGCGTAAAAAGCGGCAGTTTAAAAAAGGTGTCAAAGTATGAGCAGGGTTTTCCTGCTGTCGACCAACGTCACCACAGCCCCGTATCCGGTCTACCCCCTCGGGATGGCGGTGATCGCCGGTGCACTGGTACAAAGGGGGCACCAGGTGCTGCAGTATGATTTTCTGGCGGCCGGAGAGTCGAAAGAGAAACTGATCGAGGCGGTGCGCAATTTTGACCCCGAAGTGATCGGTCTGTCGCTGCGTAATATCGATAACGTCGATTCATTTTCGATGGAGAGCGCCTGGTATCTGGCTCAGGCCAAAGAACTGGCCGAAATTATGCGCGCCAACAGCGCTGCGCCGATTATCGTCGGCGGTTCCGCCTTTACCGTGATGCCGGAGCCGATTCTCGATTATATCGGTGTTCGCTACGGCGTTGTTGGTGAAGGTGAACGTCTGATCTGCTCCATGGTTGAAAGTCTGGTGGCCGGTCAGGAGCTGCCGCGCTTAAGTGATGGCCAGCAGAGACCGCTGCCGGGGGGGGAGATCGGCTCTCCTCTCTATGAACAGAAACTGGTCGATTTTTATCAGGAACAAAGTGGTCAGATTAATATCCAGACCAAACGCGGCTGCCCTCATCAGTGCATCTACTGCACCTATCCGGGGATCGAGGGGAACCGGTTTCGACCGTTGGTGGCGGCGGCAGTGGTCGATGATATTGAAAAGGCAAAACGCGATTTCGGCATCGATAATTTTTTCTTTACCGATTCGGTCTTCAACGATCCGCAAGGGGAATATCTGCAATTTGCCGAAGAACTGGCACGCCGTGAGCTCGGTATTGCCTGGACCGGTTTTTTCCGTCCGCAAGGGATGGGCCGCGAAGAGCTGCAACTTTTGAAGCGCTCCGGGCTCTACGCCGTGGAACTCGGTACCGATGCCGGGAGTGACACCACCTTGAAGGGGCTGAAAAAAGGGTTTACCTTCGACGATGTCCTGGCAGTCAATGCCGCCTGTGTAGCTGAAGAACTCCCCGTCGCCCATTACATCATGTTCGGTGGCCCGGAAGAGACCTATGCTTCGGTTCGTGAGGGGATGGAAAATATTAAACGGATCGACACCAGTGTGGTCTTTGCCTTCTCCGGGATCAGGATACTGCCGGGTACAGAGCTGCACCGCCGGGCCATTGCCGATCGCGTGATCGCGCCGGAGACTTCTCTGCTGATGCCTGCCTACTATTATTCACCGCAGATTGAGGCAGAGCCGATGAATGCGATAATTCTCGATACATTCAAACAGCGGCGCGAGTGGATTTTCCCGCCGTCTGAAGGGCAGAAACGACTGGAAGTGATGCGTCGTTTCGGTTTTCGTGGTCTGCTTTGGGACACGCTGATATCGTTCAAAGCGAGACGGCGTCCGGTTAAAAAAGAGGTCTGATGCAAAACGATCTAAAACGGGTTCTGCTGGTTCATCCTCTCGGTTACAACGCCGGTTCTGCGAAGCAGGATATCTCGCGGATTGTCAATATCATGCCCCCTTTGGGGCTGGCGAGTATTGCGGCTTATCTGGAGCGGGAGGGGTTGACAGCCGATATTATCGACTGCTATGCGCATCCCGATTCGGACAGCAAAATTATCGACTATCTGCAGCGGCACCGTCCGGCCTGGATCGGTTTCAGCTGTACGACCTCGTCGTTTCTCGATGCGGTTCGGATTGCGAAGCTGGCGAAATCGATCTCGGCAGAGATTCATACTGTTTACGGCGGGCCGCATGTCTCGGCGCTGAAAGAGGTGCTGCTCAGGGACTATCCTGAAGTCGATATTGCCGTGATCGGCGAGGGGGAGGAGACTCTGCATGAGCTGATGCGCGCCGGGTTTAACCATGCCGGATCGGTGCCGGGGCTGGTATGTCGCAATGCGAAAGGAGAGCCTGAGTCGAGCGGTTATCGGGTCAGCGGCCTCGATCTTGACACGCTCCCTCTCCCTGCCTACGAAAAGCTCGAAGGGTATCCCGAGGTCTACAAACTGCCGATCTTTAATTACCCCAAAGCGCCAAGCACCAGCTGTATCTCCAGTCGTGGCTGTCCCTACGCCTGCAGCTACTGTGATCGTTCGGTCTTTCAGCGGACGTTCCGGTTCAATTCCGCCGATTATCTCTATCGGCACCTGAAGTATCTGCGCGAAAAGTTCGGAATTCGTCATATCAATTTTTACGACGATCAGTTCACTTTTCAGCGTCAGCGGGTCGAGGATTTCTGCAATCTGATGATTAACGACCCTCTCGGGATGACTTTCAACTGTGCGGTTCGGGCCGAACATATCGATTTTGATCTGCTCAAATTGATGAAGGCGGCCGGCTGCTGGATGGTCAGTCTCGGTATTGAGACCGGTGACGAGGAGCTTTTGGCACAACATCGGCAAAATGCCAACCTCAATATGCTGGCCGATAAAATACGTCTGATCAAAAAGGCCGGAATCCGTACCAAGGGGCTGCTGATGATGGGGCTGCCGGGGGAGAGTGAAGAATCGATCCGCCGCAGCATGGATTACGTCTTCTCCCTCCCGATCGACGATTTCAATCTGGCCAAGTTCACCCCTTTTCCAGGTTCTCCGATCTACGAAACGATTCATGCTCTCGGTGAATTTGATGAGGATTGGGAAAAAATGGATTGCATGAGTTTTCAATTTATCCCGGATGGAATGACCAAAGAGCGGCTGGAAGAACTTTTTATCCGCTTTTACAAAACCCACTTTCAGCGACCCAAGGTTCTGCTCGGCTATATTGCCATGATCTGGAAATCTCCGGATAGCTGGAGGCGTTTTCTCGGCGACATCCTCGGTTTTATGAGTTTTATCAAAAGCAACAAGCGACTCGGCGATGGTGAGTCGCAATGAACGATTTTTCGCCCGGCATACTGGTGGTTATCCCCCTCTATAATCACGCGGATACGGTTCGTGACGTGGTTGAAAGAGTTTTGCGGATCCACGATCAGGTGCTGGTGGTCGATGACGGGAGCAGTGATGCCGGGGCATCGGTACTGACCGGGCTTCCGGTCAGAATCATGCGTCAACCGTCGAACCGGGGGAAGGGAGAGGCGCTCCGCACCGCCCTGATCGAGGCGCAGCGGCTCGGATTCAGTCATATTGTGACCCTCGATGCCGATGGTCAGCATTTTCCGGAAGATCTGCCGGAATTTTTTGCGGCGATCAAGGCGGATCCGACCGGCATCGTCGTCGGCAAGCGGGATTTTGAACAGGCGTCGATTCCGGGTGCATCGCGTTTCGGGCGCAACTTCTCTAACTTCTGGTTGCGGGTTCAGACCGGCAAATCATTGGGCGACAGCCAGAGCGGATTTCGCGCCTATCCGGTGAATATCGTGCTCGGTCTCCCTCTTTATGAAAAACATTATTCATTTGAGATCGAGGTTCTGGTCCGTGCCGCCTGGGCCGGTGTGCCGCTGCACGATGTCGATATCCAGGTCTATTATCCCGCGGCGCAGGAGCGAATTTCGCACTTTCGCGGCTTTATGGATAATTTCAGACTGACCATTTTAAATACGAAATTGACATTACGATCCGTCGCCCCCTGGCCGCATCGTAAATTGGTTCACGGCGGTGTGGTTGAACCCAAAATTACGATCATGCACCCCTTACGCTCTCTAAGGGCGTTGTTGACCGAAAATACAACGCCTTGGCAGCTGGCGATCGCCGGTGCCGTCGGCGTGTTTCTCGGGGCTTTGCCGATCATGGCGGCGCATACGATTGTTATTTTGCTGGTTGCCGGTTTTTTTCGCCTGAATAAAGTGGCCGCTGTCGGGGCGAGCCAGCTCTGTATGCCACCGCTGATCCCCGGTCTCTGTATCGAAGTCGGATACTTCATGCGCAACGGCACTTTTTTAACGGAAATTTCGCTGGAGACCCTCGGTTACCAGGCTCTCGACCGGCTCTATGAGTGGCTGCTCGGATCGCTGATCGTTGGGCCGCTTTTGGCAACGTTGGCGGCGCTGATCATCTATCTGGCGGCAGCAACAATCAGTCGTGAGATGAAACGGGTCGGTCATGTCTCCGATTGAGCCGCATTCAACTCTCGCGCAACGTCAGGCGTGGACCAGTCGCAGTATCGGCTCGTCGTGGCAGCACCAGATTTTTTATCTACTGATCCGCCTTGGTGGACGCAGGGCGGCTTATCTGTTGCTCTATGCGGTGATTTTTTATTATACTCTGCTCCCGTCGGTACGACGTAAATGCAGCTACTACCTGCACCAACGATTTCCGGAGAGCAAAGCGTGGGGGCGGTTCTGGAACAGTTATCGGATGTCTTTGGGATTAGGGAAGGTTCTGATCGATCGAGCTCTGATCGGGATCCTCGGCCCGGAGCATGTCGAGGTAGAGCTGCATGGCAAGCAGGAGTTGCTCGATCTGGTCGCAGAGGGGAACGGGGTTATTCTCGTTAACGCTCATGTCGGTTGCTGGCAGGTGGCGGCGTCGGTTCTCGGCTTTGTTGAGACCCCGATCAACCTGTTGATGCAGCGCGAAGAGGGGGATATCGACCGGCATCATTTTGAGCATGCCGGGATCGACTCTCCTTACCGGATTATCGATCCGCGCGGTGATCTCGGCGGAGTTCTGGAGATGCTGCAGGCTCTCAAGCGCGGTGAAATTGTGTCGGTGATGGGAGATCGCATGCTCGGTGATGATCGCAACGGCGTCGATGTCGATTTTATGGGGGGGGTCGTCACCTTGCCGTTCAGTCCCTACAAACTCGCGTCGGTAACCGGTGCACCGATCATGGTTCTCTTCTCTTACAAGGTCGGGCCAAAGAGTTATGCGCTGAAGATCTATCAGACCATGCATATTCCGGGGGGGTTGGGCCGGAGGAAAGAAAAATTTACCCCCTATGTGCGGGAGTTTGCGCAGAGACTCGAAGGGTTTTGTCGCGAGCATCCGTTTCAATTTTTTAATTTTTTTGATATGTGGAACAATCGTGTATCGAAAGAGTGAGGAAAAGACCAGAAGAGGCACAATCAATATTCAGCCCTTCTGTGAAATGGTGTCATCCCCGGGTTCTCTTATCGGGGATCCAGCTTTTTGATATTTCAGGTCATGGATCTCCGATAGAATCGTTCGGGGAGGAGAGATTTTTCTCTTGATCTGATGCTGCTGAATGGCTACCAATAATTAAACGTAACCGATCTGACGGTACGATTCATAAGTGAGGAGTCACAATAATGAATGTAAAAGAGAAACTCAAGCGGGTCTTGATTGAAGATTTGAATCTGGAAGATCTGGACCCGGAAGAGATTACAGACGATATGGCGCTTTTTGATGAGGGGCTCGGTCTCGATTCTCTCGATGCTGTTGAGTTGGTTGTTATCGTGCAAAAGCATTTCGGCGTCGAAATCAAGGATATGGTCGAGAGCCGTCCCGCCTTTCAGTCGATCAACACACTGGCGAAATTTATCGAGGAGCGGATGTCCTGATGCCTCGCTTTGCACCGACCGCCATAACCGGTCTCGGCTCTCTGAGCGGCGCCGGTTTAACGCTCCCTGAGTCGATGGAGAGTATGTTTCGTGGCGAACGGCATCCCCATCCGCCGACCCGTTTTTCGACCGATCATCCGGTCAGTTATCTGGTACTGGAGCTGCGCGACAGCTTCAAGCTCCCTCTCGATGAATCAGAAAATATCTATTCCAGGACCTGTCAGCTGGCGTTTGTCGCGGCGCTGGAAGCGTTGACTCAGGCTGGCTGGGATAGCGAGACGCTGCGCGGCAAGCGGGTCGGAGTCTGCATCGGGACGACGGTCGGCTGTGCTCTGAATTCTGATGATTTTTACCGCGCCTACAAAGAGGGGAGTCACCCCGATATCAGGATCATGCAGCGGTTTATGCGGAGCAATCCGGCGGCGGTGATCGCCCGGCAGCTCAGGCTGGACGGCCCGGTGCAGTCTGTGGTCAATGCCTGTTCGTCAGGGACCGATGCGATCGGCATCGGCGCATCCTGGCTGCGGGCCGACGCTTGCGATATCGTCATTGCCGGGGGGGCTGATGAGCTGCTGCGGTTGACTTATTCTGGTTTTAGCTCCCTGATGATTACCGATTCGCAGCCGTGCCGACCGTTTGATGTGAGTCGCAAAGGTCTTAATCTTGGTGAAGGGGCTGGCCTTTTGGTCCTCGAAAGCGAGGCCGTCCGTGGGGAAAAAGAGCTGCTTGGCACGGTTTTGGGGTACGGATCAGCCTGCGACGCCTATCATCTGACCGCGCCGCACCCGGACGGGGTGGGGCTGAAGCTGGCGTTGAACGAGGCGTTCACTGCGGCTGGCGTGACGCCGGCCGATATTGCCTTCGTCAATGCGCATGGGACCGGCACCCCGGACAATGATCGGGTGGAAGGGCGCGTGTTGAGTGAAGTTCTGCCGGGAGTCCCGTTTCTTTCGACCAAAGGGTATACCGGCCACACGCTCGGCGCAGCCGGCGGGATTGAAGCGGCTTTTACCGTCGCTTTTTTGCAGCGTGGAGAGATTCCGGCGAATATCGGTTTTACCGACCCGGATCCCGAACTTCTTTCCACCCCCGTGACGGGTAACACCGTGATCGATGGGACGATCGCCCTGTCTGAATCGCTGGCGTTCGGCGGTAATAACGCTGTGCTGATTTTCGGCAAAGGAGACCATTGATATGCGTATTGGGATCCAGGGGGTCGGTTTGACCGGCGGGTTCGGTTCAGGGGTCGACTCTTTGCAGGCGGCTCTGCAGTCCGGAAAGGTTGTGACGCAACAAAGAGAGGCGCTGCATAACGGCGAGGTCGACATTTATCCTGCTTATCTGGCGAGTCTCGATCGACTGGAAGAATTTATTCCGAAGCGGGCGCTCCGGCGGATTGATCACTGTTCGCGAATGACCCTGCTTGCCGCCCACCTGGCGCTCCAGGACGCCGGGATGCCGGAGAGTGAGCGTTCCCGGATCGGTGTGATCATCGCCTCCGGTTACGGACCGTTGCAGACAACCTGCGATTTTCTCGACTCTTATCTCGACTTTGGCTACGCCTGCAGTTCACCGACGCATTTTTCCAACTCGGTTCATAATGCGGCCGCGGCCCATCTGTCGATGCAGCTTAAAACGACCGCCCCGAGCCTCACTGTCACCCAGTTTGAGATGTCGGTCCCGTCGGCGTTGCTGACGGCGCAGCAGTGGCTGATCGAGGGGCGGGTCGATCGGCTCCTGTTCGGAGCGGTTGACGAACAGTGTGAGGTGTTGCGTTACTGTCGTCGGCAGTTCTTTGCCGCCGGCGAGCAGGGGCCGTTGCAGCCGCTGGCGTTTTCTACCCAGAGCGCAGTGGTCGGCGAGGGGGCGGTCTTCTTGCTTTTGACCCGCGACGAGGTTGCCGCTTACGGTCATATCGATGAGGTGCGACTCGGAAATCATTCCGTCGCCCCGCTTTCTCTGTCAGATGACGATCTGCTGATCCTCGGTGCGGATGGACATAAAGAGTGTGGCCGCTGGTACACGCAGGCGGCCCGGGGGCATGAGGTTGCCGCTTATGCACCGTTTTACGGCAGCTTTCCGGCTGCGGCGGGGTTTGATCTGGCGGTTGCGGCTCTCTCTTTGCGGGATAATCGACTCTACCCCGGTTTGGCATCGACCGGTGCGTCGACCTTGACTGCGGCGACACCGGGTGAACTGAACGGGAGAAAACTCGCCTGTCTTAAATTTGGTTCGGCTGGAGAATACGGTTTGACACGGATGTCACGGTAAAATGATGCTGAAATCCGTCGGGCGCGCAGCGCTTCTGGTCTCTTTTCTGTTTGGAGCGTCCTGGCCGGTTTATGCCGAACCGGCTGCCGCAGAGCGTGAGACCTACGCCCCGGCACGTTACGGTTTTGCCCTGCTCACAGGGTCGGCCTACGATCCCGATCTGATCGGACTGGTGCTGCTGCAGGGGCAGCTGCTGCTCGATTATGAACAGATTTTCTGGCATCGGGCTCCCGACGATATGAAAATAAAATTTGAGCTCAATGCCGGTTTGACACTGGACGGCCGCGAGCGGGGAGTGCTCTCGGTCAATATGATGGCGTTGCGCTATTATGAGCGTTATGCTCTGGCTGGCGCTACACCGTTTGTTGAAGCCGGCATCGGCCTGATCTATACCGATTTCAGAGTTGATGGCCAGGGGCTTCGTTTTAATTTTAATCCTCAGGTCGGATTCGGGTTTGAATGTCCGTTGTCGTCCGGCGGCGCGCTGACCACCGCCTTGCGGCTGCATCATCTATCGAACAGCAGTTTTTATAAAGAGAATCGTGGGGTGAACTCGGCCCTTTTACTGATCGGATATCTGTTCTGAGCTATGAAAAAAGAAGATGTTCCACAACAAGGTGGCCTGAACGCCGGTGCCCGCGAAGTCAGTTACGCTGTCGACAGTAACGGCCGGTATATTCTCGAATCGTCTGTCGGCTGGGAGGCGAAGAATATCGCCCTGAGCCAGGCTTGGGAAGAGATTGTCGATCAGTTGCGCGACGTGATTGCCGCGATCAAGGCCGGAAAAAAGAGCCCGCTCGCTTACTATATGGTGAAAAGCCAGATGGATCCGGCGCTCCTTGCCCAGTACTGCGGGATCGCCCGCTGGCGGGTGAAGCGGCATCTGAAACCGGCGGTATTTGCCAAACTCAGCGACAGCGATTTAACCCCCTATGCCGAACTCCTTGGGGTCAGCGTCGAGAGACTGCGCACGGTGCCGGATGAGCCCCCTTTGACTGAATTCGATCATTCAGAGAAAGAGAATTCGTGAAAATCGATTTTCCCCATCGTCAGTTCGCCCATTGTGAAAGCGGCGTAACGGCCAATCTGTTTAATTATCATGGTCTCCCCTGTTCCGAAGCGATGGCTTTCGGGATCGGTGCCGGACTGTTCTTTGCTTACGCCCCGTTTATTAAAATAAATTTTCTCCCGCTTACAACTTACCGCACGGCCCCCGGATCGATCTTTAAAAAGACGACCAGACGCCTCGGGATCAAGGTCGCGCGCCGAAAATACCGTGACCCGAAAGTCGCCGAAGCGGAGCTCGATCAACTTCTTCAATCCGGGCGTCCGGTCGGTGCGCAGACCGGCGTGTTCTGGCTGCCGTTTTTCCCCCCGGCGTACCGGTTTCATTTCAATGGCCACAATCTGATCGTCATCGGTAAAGAAGGGGATGACTATCTGATCAGCGATCCGATTTTTGAGGAGACGGTTCGTTGCTCCGCTGCGGATCTGCTCAAGGCCCGTTTTGCCAAGGGGGCGCTCGCTCCGAAAGGGAAGATCTACTCTATTGAAAAAATGCCGGAGAGAGTCGATCTGCCAGAGGCGATTGAAGCGGGGATTCGCGAAGTCTGCCGGACGATGTTGAAAACCCCCTTGCCGATGGTCGGCGTGCGCGGTATCCGACTCCTGGCCAGACAGCTGGCTAAATGGCCCGAAAAGCTAGGTGAAAAGCAGACGATTTTGCATCTTGGCCATGTCATTCGGATGCAGGAGGAGATCGGCACCGGTGGCGGCGGCTTTCGATTTATCTATGCCGCTTTTTTGCAGGAGGCCGCCGAAGTTTTGCAGAACGATAAGCTGATTGGTCTGTCGCAGCGTTGTACCGAGGTGGGGGATCTGTGGCGTGATTTTGCCCTCACCGCCTCAAGGGTCTGCAAGGGACGGGAGACAGTGCAGGATTCATTCGACGGCCTGGCGGCTCAACTTTATCAATGCGCGGATCGTGAAGAAGCGCTGTTTACCGATCTGCGCGCGGCGATTGGCCGCTGAAGCCAACATTGCGAGAGATAATGAGCTCACCCGATACAGTTAACGCCCTTTGTCTAAAGGGCTTGGTCAAAATCTACCCCGACGCCGATCGCCCGGCCGTCGACGGGCTGACGCTGAATGTTGCGCGCGGCACTATTTTTGGCCTCCTCGGTCCGAATGGAGCGGGGAAGACCACGGCGATTTCGATCCTCTGCACCCTTTTGCGGCCAACCTCCGGCACAGTGACGGTTCTTGGTCACGACGTTGTTCAGCAGGCGGATCAGATCCGCCGGCTGATCGGTCTGGTCCCGCAGGAGATCGCCCTCTACCCGAGCCTCACCGCCCGCGAAAATCTGCGCTATTTTGCGCGAATTCAGCGTATTTCCGGAAAAAGGATTGAAGAACGGGTGGCGCAATGTCTCGATCTGGTCGGTCTGGGCGATTGTGCCGATCGGCGCATCGCGACCTATTCAGGGGGGATGAAGCGTCGTGCAAACCTTGCGGTCGGGGTGTTGCACGAACCGGCGATTCTTTTTCTCGATGAGCCGACCGTCGGCATCGATGCCCAATCGCGCAATCTGATTCTGGAGCGGCTCGCCGAGTTGAATTGTGCCGGAATGACGCTGATCTACACCACACACTACATGGAAGAAGCGCAGCAGCTCTGCGACGAAATAGCGATTATCGATTCCGGCAAGGTCCTTGCTCAGGGGCGTCCCGAACAGCTGGTCGATGACGCCGCCGATTGCGCAAATCTCGAAGAGCTCTTTTTGGCCTTGACCGGAAAAACCTTGCGCGATTAGAGAAACGATCATGTTATTACTTGCGAATATTAAAAAAGAGCTGCTGCTGCTCAGCCGGGATCGGGCCGGACTTCTGGTTCTGTTTGTCATGCCGATGCTGCTGGTTCTGGTGCTGTCGCTGATTCAGGACAATCTGTTTCGCGCCACCGGCGAGACGGCAACCCGCGCCCTGTTTGTCAATCTCGATCAGGGGGGGTTGGGGGCGGAGCTGGGGCGCAAGCTCGAAGCGACCGGAGCGATTGAACTCGTAGCGGAGTTTGCGGCAGAGAAGATCGATGCCGAGACCGCCCGGCAGACCGTCTTCAGCGGTGATTATCAGTTTGCAATCATTGTCCCCGAACTGTTCAGCGCCGCGATCAACGCCGCAGCAGAAGAGGCGGTGCTCGCTTCTTTTCGTTCCGAAGAGTCGGCCCTGGAAGGGAGCCGGTTAACGCTCTATTTTGATCCGACCGTGCGTGGAGTCTATCGCACAGCGGTGATCAACGCCCTGCAGCGGGGGGTCCTCGGGCTGGAGATGGCGCGCAAGAGCGAGGCGTTTGCGCGGCTGCTCCCGGACGAGTTGCAAAAGAGCATCGATACACAGATGGCGCCGTACGGCCAAAGCGGCTTGTCGCTCGAACTCCCGCGCCTCTCTTCAGCCTGGGCACAACAGACGCTGATCGCATTGGACGAGGAGTCGGCGTACCCTGAAAAATACGCAACCCTGCCGACTTCAGTCCAGCAGAACGTTCCGGCCTGGACCTTGTTTGGGATGTTTTTCATTGTGATTCCGCTCGCCGGCACCTTGATCCGGGAGCGCCAGGAGGGGACACTGACCCGATTGATGACCATGCCGGTCGGAAACACCAGTCTGCTCCTCGGGAAGGTTTTTGCCTATCTGGCAATCTGTCTGGTGCAATTTGCTCTGATGCTGGTGGTCGGTAAATTTATCCTTCCGCTTTTCGGCACGCCGGTGCTCAAACTCGGCTCGGCACCGCTCGCATTACTGATTGTTGCGATGAGCGCGGCGCTGGCCGCCTGCGGTTACGGCATCCTAGTCGGGGTATTGGCGAAGAGTTACGATCAGGCCTCAACCTTTGGCGCCGTTTCAGTGGTGATTGCAGCGGCGATGGGGGGCGTTATGGTCCCGGTCTACGTGATGCCGCGGGTGATGCAGGATCTCAGCATTATCTCGCCGCTCGGTTGGGGACTCGATGCCTTTCTCGATATTTTTGTCCGGAACGGAGATCTTCTGAGTGTGATGCCGCGTGTCGCCGCATTGACCGGATTTTTTCTGGCCTGTATTCTTTTTGCCCTGCTGGTTTTTCGACGGTTACGCCGGGGTATTTAAAATGCTAATGATGAGATTTGCATAGAGAGGGAGCTGCTGTGATGGAAAATAAATTGGAACAGGAACTGATCGCCTTGATTTCTGACCTCTGTAATATTGAGGATATTGTTTTGGCTGAAGTCCCGTTTGACGCGCCGCTGATCGGACCGGAATCACCTCTCGGGCTCGATTCTCTCGATGCGGTCGAACTTGTGGTCGCTGTCCAGAAGAATTACGGAGTCCGGATCGGCGGCAAGAGTTCCAGCCGCGAAGTTTTGCAGTCGATTGCCACGCTTGCCGATTTTATCCGCAGCAAGCAAAATGCAACCGCCTGATACCGATCTCTCCCCGTTTTTTTCAACCTGTCAATCTCTATCAAATCGGCGACCCTAAATCATCGTAGGGGCAGCCCCCCGTGCCTGCCCTGAACATCCCCGTGTCAATTCTGAATACCCACGTGCCTGCCCTGATAAAAAACAGGGCAACCACAAAAGGGTTGCCCCTTGCATTTCCCAAGCCAGCCGGAGATTGGCAACGAAAACCGAAAAAACAGTGCGTTGAGGGGATTGGTTGAGTAGCTTGAGGCAGAACTGAGTTGTGTCAGGAGTTGGGTGATTTTCCAGGCTGCTGTCTGCAATAGCATAAACGGGGATATATTAAAATCAGGCCTTTTTCAAGTGCTCTATTCTCAATGCGATTGTAATTTTTGTCGAGATTCTGCACATATGCCGCCGGGCGCAAATCTATCGAAGCTAATCCTCCAGGAACACTTCTTTAAACTTGTTCTCAATCGTCACGCGTTCATCATCCGTCAATGCAGCAAATTCCTTGCTAAGAGCGCGCTCGGAAAGTGAGCCATTGCCTTTCTCGAGAAATCTTATTAACAGGTCGACTTTATTATCCGGCATTGTCAGATAGTTATCGATGAAGGACTTCATTTCATCATAATTTTCCAGGTAGGAAATCTCATCAGGAAGGATCTTCTCTATGGTTTCTTTTACACAATCACACAAAAACTCTGCCTGATCGGTCGCATCAAAAAACCTGTAGTAGTCAATCGTCTCGTTCAATACTTCGACATTCCTGCCTTCGGTTGGACGCCACTCTATAAAATCAAGCAATGGCCTGGAATACTTTTCCAAAACCTTCCGGTACTCCACTATTCTGTTCAGAATCACTGCTGATACAGGGAATACCAATCCCGCCGGAGCAAATTGGTGACTGGTTAATATGTGATGTATCAAATATCTATGGATACGACCGTTGCCATCTTCAAATGGATGGATAAATACGAAGCCAAAAGCTATGGTCGTAGCTGCAAGCAATGGATCAAAAGAGCATTCTTTTTGCAGCTTCTCGGTTTCGAGGAGACCCTTAACTAAAGACCCCAAGTCTTGCCACCGTGCGGATATATGATCTGGTATGGGCTCGTGCGTCCTCCGATCATGCTCCCCGATAAAACCGCCCTCTTTTCGCCAGCCCAAATTGGTAAACCTCGCATCACCAATTACGATGGATTGCAGACGCAGTAGTTCGTCTTCTGTCATCTCATTCATCCCGGCCTGACCAATAATTTTCCCCCAACCTGCAATTCTTCCGGCTGACGTCTTCTCACCTTCGATATCAAAAGAGGCCTTCGAATCTTTTAGCAACAAAAATGAAGCTGCCCGGGCTAAAAGGGCAGGATGAACCTTCCCTGCAACGTTGTGAGCTTTTCTTGAAAGGTCTTCTTCCAGGTATTCTTCAAGCTTAGATGTTTTCCAGATAAGAGGACAAAAGTCCTTTGTGCCAGGCAGGTTATTATTAATCCGGTGTCTTTTAGATGGTTTCTTCGGACAAGTATATTGGAGCTTTTCATCAAGTAAGTCTGCGTAATTTCCTTTCACAGCATCAGCAATGTTCAGCACTTCGTCTGTTAACCATTCATACAGGAACCAGACTTTTCTTGCATAGATTCCAACCGGATTTTCATGCACGAATTGCTCTAATTCTGTTTTTTCAATGATATTGAATAGAGCCTTCAGAACTAAGAGATGTACACCTTCATTTTTCAGCGCAAATGTCAAGTGACCTGGTAGGGTAGCTGCTGGCATTCTCTTGACAGGCAGAACATTCCAGTCACCCTTATCGTAGTCTCTGTTCTTTTCACTTATAAGAGTAATTTGTCGCGGCGGTGGTGTCGGCAGAGCATAAGCATTAATCAGCGCACTGTAGCCCGCAAGTGTCCCTCTCTCTGGTGCTCTTTCTCCGCGAAAGAAAGTAACTTTTTCAGCTAGTTTCCCGTCTGATGGCATTGCGGTCCTTCCTTTCTGGTGTCTAGAAAGTTTGTACAAAACACTTACAACGCCTGTAAAATACTTACTAAGCGCATAGTTATGTGCAAAACGCTTACAAATTCTATGTAAAAATTTACATGCGCTGAATTAGGTGCAAAACACTTCCAGTGCATGCAAAATCATTATATTTAGGCAGCTTACACTCCAAACGATTATTTTTCAATAAATGATATGCAA
>JACUTX010000286.1 GCA_014859615.1 Desulfuromonadales bacterium
ATCACAACGCAGGATCTGCTTGAAATCCGCGAGATGACGATTGACGATCTGGCGGCTGTTTTTCATCTCGGAGAAGAACTGTTTACATCCGAATTTTCACAGAGTATGTATCGGACCTGGGACGAGTACGAAATCACGACTCTGTTTAATTCTGATACGGAACTTTGCCTGGTTGCCGAGCTAAAGGATGAGATTGTCGGCTTTGCTCTTGCCACCACGGTTGAAAAGCAGCATTCCGCCTGGAAGTACGGTTATCTGGTCTGGATCGGAGTTCGTCCCGGGCTGCAGAAAGGTGGCGCGGGGCAGAAGCTGTTTGATGAAATCAAACAGAGAATGCTCGAACAGAAGGTCCGCATGATTGTGATCGATACCGATGCTGATAATCATGCCGGCATCAATTTTTTCAAGAAACAGGGGTTTGACAATATCCAGAAGCATGTCTACATGACCATGAATTTGTCCCGTGCGCGAAAAAAGCGCAAGAAAGAGTGACAATGGGTACACGTCTGGAGCAAGTTTGGGATGCCATCGATCCGCAGCGTTTGCGCCGTACCCTGATGGAGATGATCGATATCTACTCGCCATCCGGCAAAGAGGAAGATATTCAGCTCTATCTGGAAGAGCTTCTGGCCCAGACCGGGATTGAGGTGCGTCGTCAGGAGGTGGAGGACGAGCGCTACAATCTGGTGACGACCATGGGGCCGGGGGAGCCGTCTTTCTATCTGGTCGGCCATGTCGATACGGTGGCGGCCTGGGATATTGAAGAGTACGCTGCGGTTGAGGAGTGGGGGGTGGTTCGCGGTCTCGGGAGTGCCGATATGAAGGGAGGGTGCGCGGCGATGGTCGAGGCGTGGCTGGCGCTGGCGACTCTTTCTGAGGCAGAGCGTCCGTCCCTTGGTCTGCTGCTGGTGGTTGGTGAAGAGGAGAATGGCGACGGCAGCCTCCGCTTTTTGCAGGATTGTTGTCCCGAATGGGTGGTGATCGGTGAACCGACCTCGATGCTCCCTGCTTTTCGCCACTACGGCTATATGGAGGTGGCTCTGGTCACCCAGGGGCGGCGGATTCATTCGTCTCTCCCCGAGCTGGGGCACAATGCTATTGAATCGATGCTGCGGGTGTTGTTGCAGCTGGAACGTTCACCGCTATTCGATCAGGAAGCGGCGCGGCTGGTCTACTCGATTCGTGAGATGAGTTCATCGCAGGCTGGTTTTGTGGTGCCGGATCGGTGTGAAACCTTGATCGATCTGCATCTGTCGCCGGACGTCGACCCCGGTGAGGTCCGTAAGGAGTTTGAAAAGGTTCTCGCCAAGGCTCGCAGCACGGTCACAGGACTTGATCTTGAGGCGAGCTTCGATTTTGAGGCGGGGGGGTATACGCTGGAGTTACAGAATCCGCTGGTGGAGATTCTGGAAGATGCATTTCCACGTCTGAACCTGCCGCTCGATTTTGTTCCGTTTCGGTCTCATTCTGACGGCAACCTGTTTTTTCAGGCCGGGAGTAAACCGTTGATCCTCGGTCCCGGATCTCTGGAGACGGCACATACCGCCGAAGAGCAGACCAGTCTGGCCGAGGTTGAAGCCGCAGCGCGAATCTACGCGGCACTGGCGCTCGGTTAATCTCCTGCTCTCTTTCTCTTTTTGATAATAACAGAACTCTTTTGCAAAAAGTTTTAGCAGAAAGATTTTGTATGTCCCTTCTTTATCTTCTCGATCTGATCGGCACCGCGGCTTTTGCTGCTTCCGGTGCCTGGCTCGGGGTGCGTCGTCACATGGATCTGTTCGGCGTGCTGGTTCTTGGACTGGTGACCGCTGTTGGCGGCGGCACCCTGCGTGATCTCCTCCTGGGCGACATGCCGACTTTTTCCCTGAGAAACGAAACCTACCTCTATGTGGCGATTCTCGCTGCGCTGATTGTCTTTATCAATCGGGAACGCTTTAATTTTTTTGAGAAGCCGCTGCTCTACCTTGATGCGATCGGCCTCGGCATCTTTGTGGTGATCGGCACCACCAAAGCGCTCGATTTTAATCTCGGGTTTCTCGGTGCAGTGATGATGGGGGTGATGACCGGTACCGCCGGCGGGGTGATTCGTGATGTTCTCGCCAACCAGATTCCTTTGATCCTGCGGCGTGAAATCTACGCCTCGGCCTGTCTGCTCGGTGGAATACTGCTGGTCATACTTGAGCAGTCTGATGTGGCGCGGCCGATTGCCGCCCTGCTGGCAGCAACGACCGTCACCGTTGTTCGTCTGCTGGCGATCTATTATGACTGGTCATTACCACGCTCCTGAATTGTGCGTCTCCCTCTCCTTTTTTTCATTCTGTTTGTTATACTTGAGAGCGTCTGAACAGACTTTTTGGTCTGTTGGCATAGAGGCAAAAGGTGATGACAATGAGAATAATCGGATTGGCGATCGGTCTGCTTTTCGGCGCCGGGGTCACTGCAACTCTGGCCGCCGAGCCGATCCGGATTTATTCCCTGGATAAGGCGGATTATCTTATGACCGAAAAAGTTGAAAAAACCGAAGCGCAGTGGCGGCAGTTGCTCACCCCATTGCAGTACAAGGTGATGCGTGAGCAGGGGACGGAAGCGGCTTATACCAGCCCTTTACACGCCATCAAAAAAGAGGGTGTTTATCGCTGTGCCGGCTGCGGTCTGGAACTGTTTCATTCCGACCAGAAATATGACTCCGTCACCGGTTGGCCAAGTTTTTACGCACCGGTCGACAGGGCCAATGTCGGTTTTGAGACGGATCGAAAATTTTTTGTAACCCGGACCGAGGTGCATTG
Source organism: Desulfuromonadales bacterium (assembly GCA_014859615.1). Taxonomy (GTDB): domain Bacteria; phylum Desulfobacterota; class Desulfuromonadia; order Desulfuromonadales; family UBA2294; genus Kmv16. The sequence continues at coordinate 2,787 of JACUTX010000286.1, forward strand.
CATTCGATGCGAAAGTCATCTTGGTCACGTCTTTGAAGATGGTCCAAAGCCGACAGGTCTGCGTTACTGTATCAACGGTGTCTCACTGGTTTTCAAAGAGAAGAGCGCAGATAAGTAAGTTTTTGTAATTATTCAGTACCCTGCTCAAACCGCACAGCATGTGGGCTACTGCTGTTGACGAAGGGAAGTTAAGTGACAACGCTTTACGCAGGCAACAGCTGTAGACTTCATGCCGTTAATAGAAGTGCTGAACAGTTACAGTTTTGTGAGGATAAAACATGCGAAAAATTATTTTTATCCTGCTGGCGTTGTTTCTCCTGACCGGTTTGGCGACGGCGG
>JACUTX010000287.1 GCA_014859615.1 Desulfuromonadales bacterium
ATCTACCGCGCTGGGGCCGATAACGATCAGCGCATGACCTTCGGGAACGGCAATCGCAGCCAGGCTGCAATTCAGAACGGTCTACTGGTCTATGCCGATTTTTCCAACGGTTTGGAATTCCCTGATCTCGCTTTTCTCGACCTGGTCGGCGGCAAGGGTGGCACCTTGAGTGCTCATCCGGCCAAGCAGGAAGAGCCCGCCGTCGGCGATGGGCATGTTGTCTGGCAGGATAATCGGGATGGGGTCTGGCAGATCTATACCTCACCGTTGGAAGTTTCGGCACTCCCGATAGAAGTCACTCTTCAACCCGGCTTCAACCTTGTTGCGATCGGGCAGAAACTGATCGACAGCTACCCGAATGCGGCAGCGCTGATCGCACCGCATGAATCCGGCCCTGTGATCGAAAAAACCATGCGTTACAACGCGAATCAGGCTGATTTCTACGCGGCGGACAGCGCCGGTGGTGACTTTGCGCTGCAAAAAGGGGCGGGGCTGATTCTTTATGCTCAAAAAGCCGGAACCTTGCAGGTTGCCGATAGTGGCGAGACAGCGACCTATACACTACTCCCCGACACCAATCATATCGGTCTGCTCACGGTTCCTTTTGGTTATCGCGCTCGCGCTCTGATGAATTCAGTCGGGCTCGAAAATATTCAGAGTGTACGCCGTTTTGACAATATCAACGGCCGCTGGCAAACAGCATCGGTCCGTACGGTTGACGGACTCAATGAAATTGTTGGCGAGAACTTCACGATCAACTCCGGTGATGGGGTGGTTGTGACCATGAAAACGCTGGTCAATGGCTGGAAGCCTTAACCAAATGATGGTCAATAAATTATGAAAAAAATCTTTGCCTTATTGTTTCTTCTCCTGATCCTCCCCTTGGTTGCCAATGCGGCGCAGGTCAAGGAGATCAGTCCGGCACAGGTCTATGCGCTGCTTAAAGAGGGGAGTGGACTCTGGTTGGTCGATGTCCGGGGTCCTCTCGCCTTTGAATCGGTCCATATCGAAGGGGCGGTGAATATTGCTCCGAACAGACTTGTGACCAAAACGTTTCCCAAAAATAAAATGATCATTCTGGCCGATAGCAGCATTGGCGAAACGGCCGCTCGCAAGGCTGCAGAAACTCTTTTGAAAAATGGCCAGAAGCGGGTTTTTGTGCTGGCAGGCGGGTTGAAGGGGTGGCGGGGAGCGAAACTGCCGATGGTTGGAGATAACCCGGAATGGGAATTGAGCCGGGTCTACCCAGGCGAATTGGCAGCGGCGCTGGAGAGTAAAACTGCTCTGCAAATATTCGATTTACGGGCTAAAGAGACCAGGGAAGGGCGGCCGGTTGAAAATGCGCTCGCTATTGACGGCAAGTCGATAGATGAACAGTTGGATGCCGTGCAGAAGCGTTTAGCGATCAGTCGCAAAGCAGGTTTAGCGGCTAATCTGAAACAATTACCTGCCACCGTGGTCATCCTTCCGATTGTGGCAGATGCACAGACCCTGTACGACCGGTACCTGCGCAGGCTTCCTGAAGATGTTCGTATCATCGAAGGGGGTTATCTGGTGACCGAAAAGAGACGGGGTCGTGAATCGGTAAGAACTGGAGACGGGTGTGCAACCTGTCCCGGTGGGTGAATGGAGAATAATATCATGAAAAGAACGATAATCATTATTCTGGGCGTCTTGCTCCTGTGCAGTTCCGTCGCCTGGGCCGTTCCGGAAACAGTTAGTGTGCGTCTGCTCGATGTGACCCCTTCATCCTTTTGCGTCGCATGGATGACCGATGTCGCCGCCGAGCCGACGGTACAGGTGTTTGCCGATCCCTCGGGCAACGATGAAATTACGCAGACCGTACGCATAACGCCGATGCCGGATGCTGCCAGCACTACGGCCGCTGCCGCCCGCCAAAAAGGGATTATGAAGGTCCGGGTCTCAGGTCTCGATGCGAATACGCTCTACTACGTGAAGACCGTTACCATCGACCCCGGTCAGCAGCTAAGTGTCGGCTATTCGGCACTGCAACCGGTTACGACGAGCGATCGTGTCGACGCACATCTGACCAACCATGATGGGAGTTACGCTCCGTTAAATAATGATCTGCTCACTTTTCCGGTCTATATCCGGCCGGGTCTGTCAGGTGAGGCGTTAGGTGAAGGGAATCTGCTGGTTCTCGAAGGGGCGCTCTCTTCTTATCCGCTCTCTGCATTTATCGGCCAGGGGATCTCAACGCCGGAAGGTCTGATCGATCTAAACAATCTGTTTGATCTGGATGGGGCCAGTCTGAAGGTTTTTGCCGGCGATAAGGCGACCTTGCGGATCTATCGTGGCGGGACTCTTTCGACCCTGCTCCATTATCGTAAATTTGCGGCAAACAGTGGTCTGGTTACGGTCTTTGAGCCGGTTCGTGGTTTTTTTGAAGATATCAATCTTGATGGAAAGGTTGACGCGGCCGATTTTGCCCTGTTTAAGCAACAGTACCAACAGACTGCTGACGGGAATCTGTTTAACCCCGATTACAATTTTATTCCGGTTGCAGACGGCACGATTACGACTGAAGATATTATCGATGCGCGGGATTTTGCCCGTTTTGCGACCCAGTTTGGTCGTACTGATATTGAATAGCATGCGTATAACATAACATTTGATTTTTGTTGATTGTCCTTACATAGAGGGATTGCCCATGCCTGGAGGGGTTATGTCCATAGTTCGCACCTTAGCGCTACGCCTGATTTTGTCTCTGACTCTGTTGTTGCTTTTACATGTCTCTGCCTTGGCGGCCGGGATACGTCTGCAACCATCGAGTGACCGGGTCTCTCCCGGAGAGTTTTTCTATATCGATGTTGTGGCCGAAAATGTGCCGGTCGTCGATGGTTTGGGGGCGGTCCAGTTTCATCTCAATGTGGAAACGTCAGACAACAGCGTAGTCGAGGGTATAAACGATCTAAACCATGCAGGCGAAGATGTGGTTTATGTCGCGACCCCCTTGTTGATTTCCGCACCGACCGCGACCCGCTCCGGACTCGGCGCGTTTTTTCTCGCTCCCCACCAGGGGGGGAGCGGGATTCTGGTGCTTGAAAATGAATTTTTAACTGGCGGGAAAGGGGGGTATACCTATGCCCATACGAACGGAGCTG
>JACUTX010000288.1 GCA_014859615.1 Desulfuromonadales bacterium
CAGCGTATGACAGACGGTGCAGTTGCCGCTTAGTTCAGCATTTGCAATATCAACAGCACTACTCCCTCCACCAACATCACTACTGTCTCTGCTGCTACCACAACCCCAAAGGGTCAGGCTGGTAAGCAACACAACGATTAAAAACAACCATTGTTTACGCATTTTAATTACCTCCAATTCTTAAAGTTGAAAAACTTTTAGTGGCACTTACGGCAAGTCTTGCCACCACTGGCTCGATCAAGATTATCAGACATATCATTCCAATCTTTTGGATGCGGATTAACCATCAGTCCGTTACGGGCGCTGTGACAGGTCAGGCAGATATCCCCATTGGGGTGACAGGCCTGACAGGTCGCCAAATTCTTGCGGGCTTCGCGAGCATGAGCATTATTCCATCCGGTGCTGCTCGGAAGAACCGAGCTATCGGGGTGACAGGTGGCGCAGGAGTACGGATCATCCACGTAAAGATCATGGTCAACTAGAGGAACGTTCCGCCAACCGCGGCGGTGCGACTCTATCGAAAGATCTCCCGGGGCAAAGGCATTGTGACAATCGGTACAGTAGTTATTTTCGTGACAGCTGCTGCAGAGCTGCGGATTGGTGCGGGCCGCAATCGGGTGCGATACCTGAAAATCGCTGCGGTGCACATTGGTCAGTGCATTGGTGAAGGCTCCCTGTTCATCGGCAAACCCGGCCTTGTGACACTCGGTGCAGAAATTCTGCTGATGGCATGAGGCACAATCGATGGAGTTTGATTTAGCTGCCGGACGATGGCTTAAGCCCCAGAGCGGACCGTGGCTGTCGAGAGCCGGGAGTTCGACCGCATCAGCAAAAGCCTGATCATGACACTCGAGGCAGACGCTCATTGCTGGAATGATGCTCTTATTGCCGTCGACATGACAGGTTGAGCACTCGGCATTGTCGACATAGTCATTATGCTCAGCGTGCTCAAACTCGGCACTGAAGGCCGATCCGACATTCGCCAGAACAAGGGCGATTATGATAAAAAGAATTTTTCGCATTTATAGGCTCCTCCCCTAGAATAGAACATTAAGGCGAACGCGGCCGCGATAGTATTCATCCCACAGATCGCTCTCAACTCGTTCGATTTTGGCTTGAAGCTGGATGGTTTTGGAAAAGTCATACGCACCATCGATCCAGATCCGTGAGCTGGTGGTCTCATCGTCGTCGCCGAGGCGCCGCTCAAGGACATCGACATTCGCGCCAAATCCGGCGGTCACATCAGGCATAAAGCGATAGGAGACATGCCCCTTGACGCCGTACAGATTCTGACCATCATCGTCGTTGCGGTAAACACCGGCCACATACCAGCGCAGAGGCTCAATACCGACACTCTCCAGACCAACGTCAACCACGCCAGCATCGGAATACTCCTGATAGATTTCATGCGTGTAACGGAGGTAGGAGCGGAGTTTCGAATTGATCCGATAGTCCACCTCACCCATAATCTCCTGATATTCAGCGACAGCGAAGACCGAATAGATATTGGTGCTGTCGAAGACCGGCATGGAGTAGAGGTATTCGAGGCGGGCTCGCCAGTCCTTACTCCAGGAGCTGCTGGCGCCAGCGAGGAAATAAGTGATGCTTTCATACAACAAGCTGTATTGGGTTTCACTGTAAAGGTGAACGATCTTTGCCAGATCGTAATCGAAATCGAAACCGATCAGCTCCTGGGCCAGATCCCCTTCGTCCCACTTCTGCACGTAGGAGAGACCGAGCTCCATGTTCTTCAGCGGTGAGCCGGAGATGGCAGCACCAAAGAAGTAGTTATCAAACTCATAATCTGAATCGTAGACGACGTTCAGACCGCCGAGCAGGCGGAGTTTGACCGCCTTGAAACCAGAGTAGTTGAGGTCGATCCCGTCGAGAATGGTGCCGCCGGCGGTGGTCGAAACAAACTGGCGACCGATCTTGACTCTGAATTTCTGTGGAACATAGTTTTTTTGGAAATAGGCGGTATAAAGGCGACTATCGGCGTCGACTTCATCAGCCAGATCTCCTGAGAGGCGACCGTAGCCGGAGAAGTTCCACCCCTTACCTCCAATGTCGCGGGCATTCAACATCAGGTACTGGTAAGCTGGAACCGCTGTCTCACCATCCGGAGTATCAAACCACTCCAAAACAGTGCTGGCACGACCAGAGACCGTGGTCGCAAAGACCGGTCCGACCGTGCCAATGACAATCAAAAAAGAAAACAATCCACACACACCCGCCGCAAGCCACTTCTTCATATAGAGCCTCCTAGGCTGCAAGCTTAAAAAAACCGATCAGCATCTGCTAAACACTGAGGGGTTAAAAAAAAATAAATAAACAGCTCACTTCACGGGCAATACAATATTATTTTTTTGCCGTGAAGTAAACGATCTTTTAAAAAGAGATATGAATTAAATTAATGAGAACCGGAATAATGCATAGTCCGTACCAAAACAGCATAAAAAGACTTATAATCCCATTATGCAGATGCAGTTATCTGCATACACTTGACGACCGGAGACATTGCTAACTGTTAAATGGGTAATTCATTATTTCGATTTGTCAAGAAGATCAATGTTTTTTTATTCTCACGAGAGTTTTTGCGCCAAATAACCTAAAAAAAACCGCAAGAGTGTCATTTAACGGAAAAAAGCAATTGTTACGGTGGTTCGACAACTACAGATTGCCAACAACTCCGGCAACATGTACAATTCGCTGATCTCTATTCATTAAATCAAGAGGAGGGTTTTATGACTCTGCAGGAACTGGCAAAGTTTGACGGCAAAGATGGACGCAAGGCGTATGTGGCGGTGAACGGGACGATTTACGATCTGACCGAGAGTGCGCGCTGGAAAAATGGCAGTCATGAGGGGGCCCACCAGGCTGGCGCCGATCTGACCGAGGCGATCAAGGCGGCGCCGCATGTCCGCTCCGTGATCGAAAACTTTCCGGTGGTCGGTAAAATCGAGATGGATCCGCTCACCCCGAAAAAAGACTGGAACCTTGGCGGCACGCTGTTTGTCGCGGCAGTGATTGCGGCGGCGGTGCTTTATTTTCTGTGGCGCTGAACCTTTATGGATTCCCGATAACACCATTCGGGAATGACAAAGGGGGGCGCATTCGGGAATG
>JACUTX010000289.1 GCA_014859615.1 Desulfuromonadales bacterium
GGTCGGTGAGTCGGAATGTAAAACTTCTGTCTGGCCAGGGGAGAGGGTATGAGCTATTGTATTGTGCTCAGGACCGGATAAATCTTAAACAGGTAGTGGTTTTTCCGACTGAGAAAGGCGTATTGCTGGTTGAGAAACTCTGCCAATTGTTGCGGGGCGTGATGTGAAGAGGGTTGGCAGGCTGTTTGGTTTCGACATGAATTGATCTTGCGAAGCGAGCTGCTTGTTTTTTTTTAGCCTGTGAAATTTAATTGTCTGCCGCTGGAATAAGTGCCGGGATAACCTCCTTTTTTGCGCCATTGATCAATCATTTCTCTTGGTAAATTCATTCTGTTTTTTCGTGGACGGGTCAATGTCTCACTGAAAAGTATTGATATTTTATAATCTTATAATTTTTTTTAATTTTAAATCTATCTGGATTGGTGGATTGTTTTTTGCTTTCGCTAGACCAGAACTAGAAAGCCTAAGTTGGAAGCAAAGAATTTATTTAAACAAAGATACTATTTTTTGGGAGGGTTGTTCTTACACGAATTCGGTCATCGCTTGTCAGGCGATTTACAAACAATACATTTGTGACAAAGGCAAAACCGGAGTGATCCGGTGACGCAAAGCTACGGGCCCCTCATGGGGGGTAGCCGGGTTTCCGGAAGATGCAGTCAATTGAAGACTGAGTGTCGTTATTAAAAGCGGCCTGTATCCGGCAAAAGATATGGGCCGCTTTTATTTTGCCCATGGATAAAGCTGAAAAACATAAGAAATGGGACTACTTAAGTGCGTGATTTGGCCAAGGGTAAAAGAAAAGACAGTGAAAAGACGGAAATTGGTTGCCAGCTTCTACCTGAGACGGCACCCCAAGTTACCCGGTTGACGGATGTGATCTCCTATTTACACACAGAAATGAATAAAGATCTTCCGCTCCAGCACATCGCCCTGCTTCTCGCGGTTGTCCAGCAACCTGGGATCAGCTTGCAGGATTTGATGGCTCACCTCGGTATGCCGCAGCGGTTGGTCAGTCGTAATGTGAAGCTTCTTTCCACCCCGGGGTCGGGTTATGACCTGCTGAGCACCTCGCCGGGTCTGGTGAATCGTAAACAGATTATGATTTTTCCCACTGAGAAATGCAGTGAGTTGATCGCATTTTTTTGTCGGCTGATGCAGACAGATACGCATGAAGAGCTCAATCGAAGCAGCTCTATAGCCGCTCGTTGCTGATGTTGCCAGTGAAGTAATTTATTGATTTTATCGATATATTTTATCGGAGTGTGTGCCTGATGAGACCGAACCAGAAAACTACGGAAGCGAGTTACGCCGTCAATATCCACGACGAGATGCTCTATACTGGAACAACCTGTCTAGACTTGGATCGGGATGACTCCACAACCGCTGATACCATCGGCAACTGTCGGGCGTGTCATACCACCTTGCCGTAAGGTAGGCAGGTTCAGTCCTTCATGACATCCCCCCGAACAAATTGTCCAGGGGATGATCCAATCGACGGGGTAGAGTGGTTATTCAATTAATATTCATGGGTTGTGCATGATACGCATAGTCCGAAATTTTGAATCAGATAATGACTATGGATGGGACTTCCGAAATGAAAAGCAATCAGTCGGATACAAAGGCAGATGAGTTGATTCAGGATACGGAAAGGTTGAAATCGATGAGCGGACATTTCCGGGCGGCGGTATTGGTCGTTTTCTTATTGGCTTTTATGGTTGTGGGTTTATTTTCACAATCCGCGTTTGCTAACCCGAACCAGGCTCCGGGAACTGCATGTATTGGTTGTCACAACGCGCCGATGGATTCAAGTTTTGGTGGTACACAAGAAGTTTTTGTCGGGATTGATGGGGTCGAAACAGCTGCGGTAACAGTGGTTCCAGGGGGGAGCTTTGAGATCGATTGGATTTTTGAAAAGCATCGTGGTTCTTCAGCTACTCTCGGTGTAGCGCCCTGGATTGGTGGCCCTGCCTGGACCTACGGCTTTACAACGGTTAATTCGAACCCTGCAACCTTGGGTGGTTATGCATGGAACACCAATTGGGATAATGTTCCCAGTGTTAACAACGGCACCTATGCGACATGGATCAATAATGGCGCTGATGGAGATGATGTTAACCTTGATGTTCCTCCTGTTGTGGCTGCCGCTTATATTTCTCGAGCCGATGGTGGCACTTGGCACCTGAGTACAGGTTCTTTTTACGATGATGGTAGTGCGTTCACCTCAACCGCAATGGCTCAAGGCTTCTGCGATACTCTGGCTCCCGACTCGACCTACGACCCAGCTCTCCACCAATGCTCGAAGTTACAGTCTCTTGGCACAGAGATTCAAGCACTGTGTGTGCCTACTTGGGGGGGCACTCTCGGGGCCTCAGGTGGTGGACCTAATAAGAGAGATACATGTACTTGGGCACCAGGCGATGGTGATGGTGTCGCTGATTTAATGGGGGCGGATATCCGAGTTACTGTACCTGGCGGCACAGCTGATGGTACATACTATATTTATGCTGCTGGTGTTGGCCGTAATAATAGTGGTACCAAAGGAATGTCTTATAAGGAGATTGTCGTTACAGTAGATACCACCCCGCCGACCATCCTTTCAACCATCCCGGCTAATTCTGCCACCGGCGTTGCAGTGAACAGCCCGGTGGCCATTAACTGGAACGAGCCGATCGACTGTACCACGGTGAATGCGATCAATATAACCTTCACTTTCGGTACAGGAGCTTTAGCGCTGAATAGTTGCTCAGGAAGTCAGGCGATTTTCGATGTCAGCGGCCAGACAGCCAGTGCTGCCCAACAGGTCACGGTCTCTACGGCTGTAAAAGATGTTGCCGGGAACTCAATGTCATCTAGCTATTCGTTTTTTTACAATACAGGTGCTGGCGATACGACCCCCCCGACCATCAGCTCAACGTTCCCGACCAACGGTGCGACCGGTGTCGCTTTGGATGGGCTTGTTAACATTGTCTTTAATGAAAACATCAATTGCGCCACAGCCAACACCACCAACATCACTTCAGACAGCCCGGGCTGGTCTCTTGCTTCCTGTGGTGGAACAACCGCTAGCTTCGACAGTGTAGGTCAGTTGAATGGAACCGCTTATAACGTGAACGTAA
>JACUTX010000290.1 GCA_014859615.1 Desulfuromonadales bacterium
GTCAATCCGTTCGACACCAGAGTACCCGTCCAGAGAGGCAAGGGTAAATGTCGTCATCGCGTCGACATACAGTGCCTCAGCCGACTGATACCTGGGCTCGCTCAACGCAACACTCGATACAGGCGCTGAGTTATCGATGGTCAGGAGCAGTTGCTGGGCTGCTTCCTGGTGGCCAAGAAGGTCGGTTGCCTGATAGTCAATGACGTACTTACCGTCTATCAGACCCGTCAGATTAATTGGAGAGGTGTAGACAATCCAAACACCCTGATCAATGCAGTATTCGACTTTGGCAACACCAACTCCTGCATCTGCAGCAGCCAATTGTACAAGACTCTCCGCAGTGACGTATTTCTGTCCATCAGCATCGTACTCTGTCCCCAGAACTGTGGCTGTTGTTTCCGGAGCCGATTTATCAATGACAAAAGAGAAGGTCGTTTCCGATTCATTACCAGCCAAATCGACCGCATGGACGATCAGTTCATAAGAACCCTCGGCCGACAGAGTCGTACCGGAAACAAAATCACCACCATCCAAACTAATAACACTTTCAAACAAGCTGAAGTCAGTAATATCGACCTGCAACGTTACCGCCGTATTGACATAGGAGCCATCCTCAACACCGGAGACTGTAATAACAGGTGGAGTGAGGTCGACAGTGAAACTGACAAATTGCTCCGTAACATTGCCAGCCTTATCTTTCGCCGTAACAAGCAGGTTATACTGACCCTCTTCCTCAATGACAGAACCAGACAGAAATGGAGAACCATTTAGCGTCATCGTTGTCATATCCAGATAGTCGTCCGAAATATCAACTATCGGCGTCACCGGATGTTTGTAGAATTGACCGGTACTTACCCCCGTCACAGTGACCTGCGGGAAAGTCTGATCGATGACAAAATGCACGTTCGATTCAGTTTTGTGACCAAGGATATCTTCGGCACTAATCTGCAATAGATACTCCCCTGCAATCGCGATCGTCTCTCCTGACAGATAAGGCGCATTGTTCAAAACAACCAGCGTCTTTGAACTGTCCAGGTACGCATCATTGATTGAATAGACCGGTTGAACCGGGAGAGCATGGAATGTAGCACTAACCGGCACATCAATGATGACAACCGGTGCGGTTGAATCAACAATAACGTTAAAGAAATTTGCTGTTTCGAGGTTGTCGTATGAATCAAGAGAACGGTAGCCGATGAGATGCTCCCCATCCGCCAGTGAAGACAACCGGAAGGGCCCGGAATAGATGATCCAGGCGCCGTTATCAACCTGATACTCAATCTTGACAACCTGCGACAAATCATCTACAGCCGTTAATGTAAATTCAGTTTCAGAGGTCACAACCGTCTTGTCAACAACGGTTGCACTCGGAACACCCACCTGAATCGTCGTGACCGGCGGCAGCTGATCTGCCCTTGCCTCAAAATTGACAAGATCGGATGTGGCTATATTTCCGGCGCTGTCTGTTGCTCGATACACAACGGTATGATTCGGACTTATCCCGCTAATTGTCCAGTTGAGAGCATAACGGCCGGTCAGCAGATCAGCATAAGGCATTTTGTTCCAGACGCCGTTATCAACTCGGTACTCAACCGAAATAATATTTGAAAATGTATCTGTTGCCAGCACTTCGAACAGGACTGATGAATCGACCTGCATCTCTGGTTGTGGCGACAAAACCGTCAAACTCGGTGGCGTTCCGTCCCGAACGGTCAGCAGCTTCGACGCGAGCAGCTCCTCTCCCTGCACAGATGTCGAAACAAGCTGCACACTATACGAGGCCAGCTTGAGGTTTTCGGTCAGGATACTTATTCCCCCTGAAATAGCCCCTCCGACCGGAACAATAACATCGACGGGGTTGCTGTTGACGACCTGGAACGTAGCAGCATCAATGATTCTGAGCAGAACGGCACCAATATATGCGGAATTCCCGCCATTGCTTAGGTGATAACTCACTGGAACAGGATTACCCAGAGAAACAGTATTCGACAACAGCTCAATCGACCCTGTCAATCTGGTGACGGCATCGACATTAAAGGTCAACTCAGTAACAGCGAGATCTTGATTATTGTGAATAACAATGCATTTTACGGTATAGCTACCAGGAGGACTCATACCAACATTCCACTGTTCGACAATGTCGAAACGACTGCCCGGCAACATGGCATTCAGAGGCTTTTCGATGGTATGGACAACGTTGTTAGACGGATCAATAACCTCCAGTTTCAGTTGGGCATTTTCAATAATTTGATTTGAACCTGAGGAGTCAATTTCAGCAGTAATTGAGATGACTCCATGCGGCGCAATATGTGTCTTATCGGCAGAAACCGTCAACCCCGCATGCAAGTCGGAAACGATAGTAAACGGAACCGTTGCAGAGGTGATGATGCCATCGGCAGTATTCAGTGTGGCTACGGCCTGATAGTCTCCGGCAAAATACTGGTCTGTATACCAGATTGCAGTTTGGCGACCTGTTCCAAACGGAAGAACAATATCTGCAAGGAGGACGTCAGCAGCCTTGCTACCGTTTATATCCAGTATTTCAACCTTCAGGCTACCGGTCGTCTCCTGCCCAGCATTCAGTAGGGAAATATCTAACGAGACACCCTGTCCTGCTTCATATAAATTTCTATCCGCAGATATACTAATTTGAACAGACTCATCACCAGACAGGACAATGAACTCTTTCGCTGCGAAATTGTTGCTTTCGATACTCTCATTGACCAGATTGCGCGGATCAACGAGAACCAGAATCGAATATGCGCCGAAATCGGTGCCAGCGTGAACCGTCAGCGGGAGAGTCAGCGACTGACCAGCGATGATATCCCCGGTGCGTGTTCCCAGGAAATCCAGATCTCCGGCAGGAGACAAGAGATAAAGATCAATTTCCACATTCGAGACATTAACAGCCGACTCATTGCCGACCGTGATATTGGCTGCAACCAGCTCTCCTGCCTGTACAGTCGTTGGATAAAGAGCGATGCGGCTCTCTGACACAACGAGATCCGCACGTGGGTACAGATTGTCATCGCGAATAATTGTAATGACTTCTGATGAGGAGCTCTGATTTCCAGAGGGATC
>JACUTX010000032.1 GCA_014859615.1 Desulfuromonadales bacterium
GAGCTGGAGTGAAAAATCGTGTTTTGCTGTTGCGGTGCGAATCTCTTCAGGGAGGTGTGCCGCCTCGAGTTGTTTGCCATTGCAGAAGATCACCGCCTGTTCGATGGCGTTGGCAAGTTCACGTACATTGCCGGGCCAGCGATACAGGTTGAGCCGCTCCAAAGCCGGTTTTGCGATGTTGTTGATCGTTTTATGATTCAGCTTGCTGAATTTGCGTAAAAAGTGATTGGCCAGAAGCGCAATGTCGGTCGGCCGTTCGCGCAACGGCGGCGAGTTCAAGGTCACGACGTTGAGTCGATAGAAGAGATCTTCGCGAAAGGTCTTGGCACGCATCTCAGTCTCAAGGTCTTTATTGGTCGCGCAGATGATCCGGGTATCGACCTGTACGGTCTCCGTGCCGCCGACCCGTTGAAAGGTGCCGAGTTCAAGGACGCGCAACAGAGCGATCTGTGTGGTTATCGGGATATCGCCAATTTCGTCGAGAAAAATCGTGCCGCCGTCGGCACGTTCGAAAAAACCGATCTTGCGCGAACTTGCCCCGGTAAACGCCCCCTTTTCATGTCCGAACAGGGCGCTGTTGATCAGATTTTCGGTGAGCGCGGCACAGTTGACCGGGACAAAAATCTGGTCGCAGCGACCGCTGCGGGCGTGGATGGCGGCAGCGATCAGCTCCTTGCCGGTGCCGGATTCGCCGCGAATCAAGGCAGTGGCGTTGGTCGGGGCGATGCGACGGATCCGCTCAAACAGCTCAAACATGGCCGGATCCTGGCCGATGATATTTTCAAAGTGAGCCCCTTCACCCCTGCCGTCGTCCCCTTTCTGCAACAGCTGGCGGTGTTGGAGGATTTTATCGAGCTGCATCAGCAACAGGTTGATGTCAAATGGCTTGAGAATGTAGTCGTATGCACCCGCCTTCATCGCCCGTACCGCTTCATTGGCTGAATTGACGCCGGTCAGAATCAGGACAAAGATTTCGGGATAACGTTCATGAATCTCCTGCAGCAAAGCGATACCATCCATGCCGGGCATGGAGAGATCACTCAGGACAATATCAGCGTGAAAATTCTCAAGTTTGCTCAATGCTGCTGCGCCGCTTTCAGCTGTTTCGATAGTAAAGCGTTTGTCATCTCCGAGTTCACGACAAAAAATACGCCGGTAGGCCGATTCGTCATCAACATAGAGGAGCCGGGTTGTTTTGTCAGCCATGTTGGTCTCCTTGTTTGCCCTCAGGTGCTGAATTCTCTTCGCCTGCCAGGGGGTTGACTTTGCATGGTTTGGTGCCGGGATCGAGCGGGAACTGCACGGTAAAAGTCGTTCCGGCGCCGACAGTACTGGAGACGCTGATCTCCCCCTGATGGCGGGTGACAATATCGTAAACGATGCTTAATCCGAGTCCGGTGCCGACTCTGACCGGTTTCGTGGTAAAAAATGGCTCAAAAATCTGTGCCAGCTGCTCCTCGGGGATTCCGCAGCCGTTATCACGGATGGTGATAAAAATTTTTCTGTTTTCTGTCCAGGTACGGATATGAATTTCCCCCTGCGCTGCTGATGCCTGGGCGGCGTTGATCAGGAGATTCATAAAGACCTGACTCATCTGTTCGGTGTAACAGTAACGACGCGGGATTTCTCCGTAATCGCGAAAGATTTTGATCCTGTCTTGAAATTCGTGGCGCAATAAAGAGAGTGTACTGTCGATGCACTGATGCAGGTCAGTGAGCTGATGTTGTGGCGTATCGACCCGGGAAAATGTACGCAGGCCCTGAACAATCTGGGTAATGCGTGTGGTGCCGTCACGGCATTCTTCGAGCATTTCGGGGAGTTCCTGAAAAATTGCATCGATCTTGAAATCGCGCCGACCCTTCTCCCAGCCGGTCAGCAGGTCGTTATTCCCCCGTGCTTTGATCAGCTCTTCCTGGAGTGCGACAAACTGCTCAAGTCTCTGCAGATAACGTTGAAAAATCAGTAGATTGTGACTGACAAACCCGACCGGATTGTTGATGTCGTGCGCCACTCCGGCCGCGACCTGGCCGATGCAGGCCATCTTGTCCTGATGGAGAATCTTTGCCTGATTATCTTTGAGCTGCTGGTTCAGTTCTTCGAGGGCGGCAGTTCGCTGTATCACACGCATCTCAAGCGTTTCATTGAGCAGTTTCAGCTCTTTTTCGGCCGAAATGCGTTGCTTGATTTCTGCTTCGAGTTGAATATTGCTGGTTCTGACGTTTGCCACTTCATCATTTAATTGCCTGCGGGTGATCAATAATTGTCGATCCATACGACCAAGCACATTGTAGGCAAAGATAAACAGTATCAGACAAAAACCGCCGCCAGCCAGGATGGTTGGTGTGACGAGCTGCTTGAATTGTTTGTTTTCCGGGGAGATATTGTGCATGACCAGAATGGTTCCAACCGTGCTGCCGTTGAAATCGATCAGGGGGAAACCTTTCACGCGATAGTCATGCTGATCGATCACCAGCTCAAAATAATCGTTATCCTTAGTCGATATTTTTGACAGCAGGTGACTTTGATCCAGAGTAGAGAAATCGGCCATGGTCTGGTAGGCGACGACGCGATCCGGGAGCAGATTCCAGTTCTGTGCCCGTCCAAAGCGTTCTCGGCCGTTTTCCCAGCGCGTACGTTCAAGATTACTCTTGTTCAGTGTGACCAGAAAATCTTCCTTGACGATCGACTGAAGCTGACTCAGGACCTGATTGAGTTCCATGCCGATTTCGATATAGCCGAGCAGTTCCCCCTTTATTCTCCACGGTATGACGCTGCGGTAAGTGAGGGTGCCGGATTGACCGAGTTCAAGCCCATAAGAAAATTTTTGTGTCTGGATCGTCTTTAAAAAAGTACCGCGCTCGATTTTGTCGCCAAAAGTTTCAGGATTGTAGACCCGCAAAAATGTGGTCCCGTCCGGTTTATGAAAATAGAGATGATTGATCCCCTGTGTTTCTTTCAGGCGGTATTGCAGCGGCAGAGCCAGCTGGTAAAGAGCTGCGCGATCGTCTGCTTGCATCGCCTGAACAAGCTGCGGGTCTTCGGCAATTTCCCGCAGGAGCTGTTGCATCAACGCCTGTCGCTGCGTCGAGGCAACGTTTGTATAGGACTGCGTCACTTGATAGCGGTGGCGAAAATCACTCAGATTCTGATCGGCGCGGATCTGATAGGCGATATGCGCAAAAGTGGCAAAGAGCACCGCAAAGGTGAGTGACAAGGGGATGAGGACCCGCCGACGAATCGGTTTATTGTGATCTTTTTGCATTTTTTAGATCCAAAAAATTTTTATAACCTGACCTGTCCGCGTCCGGAGTTAACCTCTGAAATCTGGTCATTTAATGTCCAGAAATCGTACAGCCAGCCGAGCATGAACAGTCCGCCGGTGAGGAAATAGAGGAGTCCGGTCCAGATTTTCCCCATGTAGAACCGATGCACTCCGAACAGACCGAGAAAGGTGAGAAAGATCCAGGCGAGGGTGTAATCGGTATCCCCTTTCTGAAAGCGGACGGCAGCTTCTCTGGTCATCCCCGGAATCAAAAAGAGGTCGATCAGCCAGCCGATGCCGAGCAGACCGAGGGTCAAAAACCAGATCGTCCCGGTGACCGGTTTGCCGAAATAAAAACGGTGTGCGCCGATAAAACCGAAAATCCAGAGGATGTACCCGATCGGGGTGAGATGTGTCGTTGTCGTGTCGGTCATGGTAGCTACCTCTCTGTTCCTTATGGTTTTCTCGACGGTTTTCGACAATTGCTGCAGTACACGGTTTTTGGCTGATAATCAGGCGGGGTAGCCGATCTCTTCTTCCTGTTTAAAAAATTGTTTTTGAGTATAAACTGCTTGCAAAGGTGATGTTTGCATGCGCCTATTCTCCATTATTTGCGGATGTTTGACAACGCCTCTTCTTTTAAAAGAAACGCCTGGGCCTGACTGACAAAGAGATCGCAGTCCGTTTCCAGTGCGGCGTAGTGTCGCTTGAGTTGCTCCAACCCAGCGGCAAGTGGTGTCGGCCGTTTGATCCTTTGATCAAGACGGATGAGGACGGGCTCGACGATTGCGATGTCACGGTATGATACGAGCCAGTTATGTTGAATCATCCGGGGGACAATCTTTTGCAGTTCAGCCGGTAACAGGTCAAATCTTTTTTCCAGGATCTGATAAATCTGCCTGGCAAACTGTTCGAGCGAAAGAGGGTGATGCCGCTCCCAGTTGCGGGCGAGGAGATGGTCGTAGAAGACATCGACCATGATTGAGCGAAAATATCCGAATTGTGGATCGATTCTCTGCCGACTCGCCAGATACGCACTGCTTTGGGTGGCGAAGCTGTCGATCTGACGGTGCTGCTTTAATCCGAGCAGGACATTGGCGGGGTAGTCAGCGAATTCAAGGCGTCCTCTGACAAAATCGCCCATCAGGTTGCCGAGCAACAGATCCTGCTCGGGGCTGGAAAGGAAAAGATGAAAGAGATAGTTCATTGGGCCAAAACATCAAACGCCTCGACCGCACGGTCAAGGCGTATAAAAAGAGCTGAAAATCTCAAGAAGGAGACCAATAGGCTTCGGTGTTACATCATCAGGATCTTGTTCTTCAAAATCAGAATTTCAAATGACATCGCCATTTTTGCGGCAAGTTTCTGGAGATCGGGCAATTTTCCGGCGAGTTCACCACTTTTGTCGTCGACATAAAGGACGGTGACCACGCGGCTCATAACGATAACCGGAACCAGCAGCGCCGTGATCGGTGCGGTCCCCCCTAACGCTTCGACCAGGCGGATGTTGTCTTGACTGGTTGTCGGGATCGGGCCGATGTAGTAGCTGGCGGTGTCGGTAACGGTCTTTAAAATCGAAGGGTGGATGAGGGGAATCTGAAACTCGCCAAAGCGGGGATCTTCTTTTTTGCCGGTGACGAGCCTCCACCCCTGGGCAACATTGCCGCGAATCTGGAAAATAGCGCAGTGATCGACCTCTTTACCGACAAACGCGGCGACACTTTCGGCAATATCTTCACGATCTGAAGGGTCAGCCAGATGACGGAAGACCGTCGGAATCTGCAGGGTATCAAGATTTTCTGTCCCTTCCTCGACAATATCCGCCTCCATCAGTTCCATAACCTCTTCAACCGTTGCCGCTGGCTCTTTTACCTTGACCTCGGTCGGCCGCTGCGGTTTTGGTTTGGGCTGGATCTGTATCGGTCTGGACGCCTCGCGCCCCGGTTCTTCGAATTCAATGACTTGCGGTGCGGGTTTGGACGGCAAAGGTTGCGTAATCGCCTCAGCCGGTTTTTCAACCAGTTTTGGCGGCGCGGGAGCTGTCTTGGGTGGAGCGGGTGTTTTCTTCGGCGGTTGTGGTGCAATTTTAGCTGGCGCGGCTGCAGGCTGTTTTGTCTGCTCCGGGGTTTTTGGTGCAGCGGCCGTTTTGACCTCTAAACGGTTCAGTTCATTTTCTATCTTTTTGCTGACCTGGACGTATCTGATTTCACGCGGAATGTGATAGTGATGTTCAAGGGCCAGAATCAGCCGGACTTCCGGGGCGACAGCCGGACGGACGATGAAACCGGTGCGGAAAGCGATCTCATCAATCGCTTTGAGGTCGGCAGGGTTTGCCATCACCAGCGTCAATTTGCGATTTTCCAGCTGGAGCGGGATCGCCTGGTACTGTTCTGCCATATCACGGGGGATCAGACTGATAATATCCTGCGGGATGTTATTGAGTTCATCTCCGTTGACCAGCGGAACTCTAAGCATCTTGCTGAGGGTTTTGGCAATATCATCTTCTCTGACAAAATCGAGTTCAATCAGGTTGGTTCCGAGTTTGCCACCGAAAATAACCTGATATTTAAGTGCTTCTTCGAGTTGGTGCGGAGTGATAACTTTTTCCTGTACAAGCAGTTCCCCCAGCTTTAATGGTGTTGCCATGCGACCCCCTGTGAAGATAGTCGTGCTTGACCTCGGTTTATAGAAGAAAACCAATCGGTCAAGTTAATATCAAATCTGCTGATTAGTCAACAGTTTGCAAGATGTGCCGGAAATATTCCTCCCTGCAGGTTATTTCTGTCAGCAGCAGTGCGTTAAACGCTCGGTTGAAATCGCGACCGGATGTAAAGACACCATGGCCATAGACAATGACCGTGCCCGTCTCTTTGATCACCGGACTGACCTTCTCGGCCAGCCCTCCGGCGCCGATTTCGCCCGAGACAATCGGAATGCCACGGCAATTGCGTCGTTTTGGGCAGTTGTTCCAGCACTCTGTCCCTCTACAGTCCGGGTGGTCGCAAATCATGCTCATGATAATTGAAAATTTCGGATGACCGTGCAGGATGACGCCATCGCCAATCTGTTCGTAAATCAGACGATGGGCCAGCAGTTCACTGGAGGCGGTGATGCCGCAGGTTGTGCTGTTGTTGAGTGGTATCGGGTCGATACAGCCGGTTAAGGCATCGAGGCTGGCTCCGGTCTGCGATATGTAAATGATGTCGCCGCTTTTGCAGCTGATATTGCCAAAAGACGAGTCGACCAGACGCGTCTCCACGGTTGCGCGTCCGGCCCGGATCATCTCACGATAGATCTCTTCCGAGGTTGTGAGCGGTCCGGTTCGCAGCGGCGGGTCGGGAGGGGCGAGAGGTTTGAGCCAATGGTGTCGAAACCGGTCAAACTCCTTTTGCTCTCTTTCTGACGAAAAACCGCTTTGATGCAGATCGAGAAGGTGTTTGACAAAAACTGCATGAAATAGAGACGAGGCGTTGATATAAGCTTGTTCGAGGGTGACTGTTCCGGTGGTGATGATACAGCAGTTTTCAATCATCACCCCTTTGCGCTGACCGAGCAGCTCGGTCAATCGTGTGACGAGGTTGTTGTCTATCCCGGATTGCCGGATAAACGGAATGTCATGTAAAAATGTGCGGGTTTCCGTATCGGTCGGAACGATAATATCCCCGGCTGAAACTTTATCGATGACAGAATTATAAAACGAAAGAGACGGCTCATACAGGGCGAGGGCCGGAAGGCCGAGTTGCTTGAGCAGTTTTCGGCCGAGACGCTTCAAATCATCAGGTCCGACGGCTGTTATGGTGTCATCCTGCACCAGCATCGCCACCCGACCCGGTTTGCCACATCCGTCGGATTCCAGTTTGGACTGATAGAAAAGGAGCTGATCGTTCATCTAAAATGCCCTTTTTTTGCCGGTTTAACCGGTAGCATTACGAATCCGGTCATAGCGGCGCAGTTCTTCAGTCAAAGCGTTCTTATCCAGAGGCGGGATGATCAGTTCATCACCTGACGACCCTTGTTCCTGAAAAAACCGGGCGGGCAACATGTCGTCATCTGAGGTAAACCCGTTGCTGCGGTTGATCTTCTGTTCGGTCTGCACAATTTGTTCGCCGATGCGGGTTAAAGCGGCGGGGGAGAAGTCGAGACCGGTGATTGCACTGAACGCTTCGGCATACTCTTCGAGGGATGCGGCATAGAGTGCATTGGGACAGATAATCAGTGAATCGCTGGCTGCATGGGTATCTTCTGCAATTTTGAGGAGCCGCCCTTTGCCGGAAAAGGAGAAACGATCGGTCGCGACCGGTTTGCGCAGAATCTCGGTCGATTCCAGATTGGCATGGGTATGCGTTCCGCCCAGAGTGCTGGTGCAAAAAGAGAGAGCCATCCCGGCGGCTCCCCGTGGATCGAAAGCGGGGAGTTCCAGAGATTTGACCGTCATGGCGGCTTCAGGCTCTCCGCACTCGTTTGCCAGACGTCTGGAACCGAGCCCGAGGAGTTTTGTGCCGTTTTGTCGATGGCTGAGCCGGTGCAAAATCTTTGGCAGCGCGTCCCCCTTCGGGAAATCTCCCGATATTTCTCCCGAGGTTGCCAGCGTTGCCGCTGCAGAGATCGGATCGAGACCCAGTTCCCGACAGGCGTTATTTGCGTTGACGATACGCTCCAGACTGTCGATGCCGAGCAACGGGCCAAAGTGACATAAAGCTGAGTATTCAGGGAGCCTGAGGCCGTCGCTCCCTCTTTTCTTGCAGGCGATCATGCAGTCGTGGCAGCTGTCGTGCGTCGGGGCCAGAGTGGTGCGGATGGCCGGGCCACAAAGGGTGCTTGCTTGGTTGAAACAGGTCGATTTAAAATTATGCGTCGGCAGCATGCGGCGATGGTTGGTCAGGTCGATAAATGTCGGAGTTCCGTATTCATGAAGGCCAAAGGGGCCCATTATCGCGGGGGAGGCCCGAAACAGGCGGACGATCTTCTGCTGTGCCTGTTGCAGTCTCTGCGGGTCAGCGATTGTCGTTTGACAGTCGCCATCGACGGCAATCGCCTTGAGTTTTTTCCCCCCCATAACCGCACCGAGTCCCCCCCGGCCGTCGTTGTCACCATCACTGAAAACGATATTCGCATAACGGACTCTGTTCTCACCGGCCGGGCCGATAGCGGCGACACCCCCAGCGGTAAGAGCTGCGATGGTTGCGGATGTCGTTTTTCCCCAGAGAGCGCCGGCCGTCAGAAATTCAACCCCGAGAGGATGAATACGCAACAGGACCGGATGGTCGCTGCAACCGGTGATAAAAAGACCATCATACCCGGTCGCTTTGAGAGTACGGGGAAATGATCCCCCCGCGGTGGTGTCGAAAACTGTATCGGTGAGTGGTGAGCGGGTCAAAAGAGAGAGGCGCTCTGTTGCCGGAGTGGCTGTCCCGGAGAGGGGGCCGGTGGTCATAATAAGCGGCATGTCAGGGGCAAACGGGTCGAGATGAGCGTAATCCCGGAAAAGTTCCACCGCCAGGCCGCGTCCGCCGATACAGGCTTGCAGACGGCTGTGTGATAGTTCTTCGGTGTGAAACGATTGATTTGTGAGGTTGATGAATAAAAGTCGGCCATGCCAGCCGTCCATGAGTTAATGGCTCTCCGGCGGACTGTTGACCGCAATCAGTTGTGGTTGTGTGAATCGGGCCGTCAGTATCTCAATAGTGCTGAGATAGACGGTTTTGTTTGCTTCTGAAACCGGTTCGGCAGAGCGGGTTTTAACCCGGTTCGGATTGACCGGATTACCATTTTGATACATGCGAAAGCAAAGGTGTGGCCCGGTTGCAAGACCGGTGCTGCCGACATAGCCGATCACTTCGCCCTGATAAATCTTTTTCCCTTTTTTTACCCCCTTGGCAAACCGGTCCATGTGCAGGTAAAGGGTCTGGTAGGTCGAGTTGTGGCGTATTTTAATGTGATTTCCGTTGTATTGATCTTTACTGATTTTGACGATCGTGCCGTCGCCGACCGATTTGATCGGAGTGCCGCGAGGTGCCGCATAATCGATGGCCGGGTGCGATTTCCAGGTTTTGGTGATCGGGTGTAAACGCCGGTTGGTAAATCCTGACGAAATATGCGAGAAGGAGAGAGGGGCCTTTAGGAACAGCTTGCGGACATTGTTCCCGTTCGCGTCGTAGTAAGAGGCGGGGCGATCACCGTCCTGAAACAGGAAGGCCCGGTAGGTTTCATTCTGATTGGTGAATTCGGCGGCCAGGATCTGACCGTATCCGGCTGGCTTTCCGTCGCGGAGCCTTTTTTCGACCAGAGCCTGAAACTGATCGCCTGTGCGGATATCGAGAATAAAATCGATATCCCAGGCGAATATATTGGCCAGGTTCATAGCGAGTTCCGGTGTCTCGCCGATTTCGGCAACCGCTTCAAACAGACTGCTGGTAATCGTCCCCTGAATTGTTTCGAGCTCAATATGGTAGTTGATCGGCTCTTTGCTGATTGTGAACTCACCCTGTTTGTAATCGATAATCAGCTCTGTTTCAGGATTGATATCATATTCAAAACGTTCAAAAGCTCCGTCGGCCAGTGTGATGCGATACGGCTGGCCAGTGCTGATCCGGGTCAATGAGAAGATCGGTTTGCACTGTTCATTCAGGGAATAGAGTTTTTGCGGGGTGAGATAAGCTCCGAGCAGGGCGGTCATTGTGTCGCCATTTTCGATCTTGCCAACAAGCGATTCACGCTGAATTTCCGGAAGCTTCGGCTGCGGTGCGACGGCATGCGCTTCGGTTGCCGGGGTAAAATCCTGAAAGACGATATTGAGAGTAATGATCGTGACAGCGAGTCCCAAAACGTAGTACAAAACAGTCAGTTTTGTGCGCGGTTTTTTAGAGGCCGGGCTCTGGTTTGGTGGCTTGAGATCAAAATCCATTCAAGTTCCTTGTTAAACTATATAATAGTTATAGGTCAGTTATGCTTAATTCTTGCTACAATATCATAAGATATTTTAAATTGTCTACCCTCGAATCACGTTATCTATTCGTTGTTTCGGCGTGGTGTGTAAAGCTGTCGGAAAGTCGACGTATTCGTTAACACAAAGGAGAACAGATGGTCAACAGGGATCGAATTACAACTGAATTTATGCGTCAGGCGGCGATCAGTAGTCCTTCCTTAAAAGAAGGGGCGATGGCACGTTATCTTCAGGAGCGGTTTACAGCCCTTGGCGCCGAAGTTCTTTACGACCAGGCGGGAAAGTCGACCGGTGGCGAGGTCGGTAATCTGCTTGCCCGGTTCGCCGGGAGTAAAAAAGGTGAACCGCTGCTCCTTTCACTGCATATGGATACTGTCGGGCCGTGCGAGACGATTGAACCGATTCTGATCGACGGGGTGATTTCGAGTGCCGGTGCCACGATTCTCGGTGCCGACGATAAGGCCGGTATTGCCGAGGTTATTGAAGCGCTGGAAATCGTGCGTGAATTGAAAATTCGCCATGTGCCGCTGGAAGTTGTTGTGACCATTGCCGAGGAGATCGGTCTGGTCGGGGCTAAGCATTTCGACTATTCCCTGATCCGCTCCCGACGCGGTTTCGCTTTTGATACTACCGGTGTCGATTTCATGGTCCGTCAGGCTCCGGGGGCCAATCGGATGCAGATCGAGATTACCGGTCTGGCTTCTCATGCCGGAGTCGCGCCGGAGAATGGCCTGTCGGCAATTCAGGTTGCGGCAAAAGCGATCAGTCTGATGCGCCTGGGGAGGATCGATGCCGAGACGACGGCCAATATCGGCACGATTGCTGGCGGGGTTGCGACGAACATTATCGCTGAGACTGTGCAGTTGAAGGGGGAGGCGCGCAGTCATGATCCGCAAAAACTCTCTGTCCAGACCGATCATATGCTGGCCTGTTTTGAACAGGCTGCCGACGAATTGACAACAACGATCGATGGTAAAGCTGTTCGCGCCAAGGTCGATATCAAGGTCGAATCTGATTTCCCATCCATGTCTGTTCCAAAAAACGCACAGATCTGTCAACTCGCCTGCAAAGCCGCATCAGCCATGGGGCGGACGATGCACGATCGCCTTGGTGGGGGGGGGAGCGATGCGAATATCTTTAATGGTCATCAGATCGAAATGGTGATTATCGGAACCGGCATGCAAAATGTTCATTCGATCTCTGAGAGTGTCGTGGTTGAGGAGATGGTGCAGGTCGCAGAATTTATCGTCGAGGTGATTAAACAGGCATGAGTATCCGTTTTAACCTGGACGTTTGCGGATCTCTGGAAAATATCGACTTCACGCCACCAAAGAGCTGCGGACATGGTCATCGCCAATCTTGTAATGAGAAGTTTTTTTGAGTTAAATTATTTTTAATTATATATAAAAGATATTAAATTATGTTTAAATTAACATCCAATGTGACGCGAATTCAACCCCCGCCGATCAGTGAAGTGCGCGACTGGCTAGCTGAATCGGCTCAGCGTCGGGCCCCTCTGATCGATCTATGCCAGGCGGTCCCCGATTATCCACCGGCTCCGGACCTGCTCGAAAGATTGCAGGCGGCACTCAACGATCCGCAGATTGCCCGTTATACGCCGGACGAAGGGTTGCCGGACGTTCGGGAATCGGTCTCCCGCTGGTATGCGCGTCGCTATATGGCGGGGCCGTCGGCCAGCGAGATCTGTCTCACTATCGGTGCGAGTCAGGCTTTCTGGTTGGCGATGACGCTCCTCTGTCAGGCGGGGGATGAGGTGCTGGTTCAATCCCCGGCCTATTTCGATCATCCGATGGGGTTGCAGGCGCTTGGGGTGAAACCGGTCTATATTTCGTACGACCCTGAAAATCCTGAACCGGATTTTGAGCGGTTGTCTGCGCTGGTGACCGAAAAGAGCCGTGCTCTGCTGCTGGTGACGCCGAGCAACCCGACCGGATATCAGCTTTCTGCCGCTTCGATCCGTCAGCTTTTTTCGTTCTGCTCTGAACAGAAGATCGCTCTGGTATTGGATGAAACCTACAACGCCTTTGCCGACGGTGTGCCGCATTCCCTGTTTGCCGACCCAAAGTGGTCCGACACCTTTATCCAGATCGCTTCCTTTGGTAAAACCTTTTCGTTGACCGGCTTTCGGGCCGGGGCTCTGGTAGCGGGTCGGGAGGTGATCCGACAGGCACTCAAGGTTCAGGACAGCATGGCGGTCTGTCAGCCACGTCTCACTCAATTGGCGATTCAGTACGGTTGTGACCGACTCGATCAGTGGGTTATTGAAAATGCCGGCATGATGCGCAGACGGCATGATCTGTTTTGTCAAACTTTTCTGCAGGCCGGCAACCGTTTTGAGCTTGCGGCGAGCGGCGCTTTTTTTGCCTGGGTCCGCCACCCCTGGCCGCAGCTCGACAGCCGCCAGGCGGCGCGCAAACTCCTCGATGAGGCTGACATGATCTCTTTGCCGGGCGCAGCATTCGGACCGGATCTCGATTCTTATCTGCGTCTTGCTTTTGGTAACATTCGCGGCGAAGAGATTCCTGAGGCGATTGCGCGTCTGGTCGCTCTTGGCTGACTGAACCTGATAGCTGTAACGGCAAGACTTTCTGAACTCCGAGCCGCATTGTCTGCAGTCTGCGGCTCTTTGCAGCTGTAAATCAAATTGTTATTTGTTTCAACTTCCTGTATGGTCTCTAATCTCTGTTGAGTAACAGGGATTTCTTTGGAGGGGGCTAATCGGTCGCGGAGCTACTTGTTATGCCCGACTCAGGAATCATTCTGACAATTGCCCTCCTTTTCTTCTGCGGTTTTGTTTCCGGTTATCTGATGCACCGCTCCGATTTTTGCATGGCCGGAGCATTCAGAGATCTCTTTTTGTTTCGCAGCGGCATGATGCTCAAGGCGTTGTTGATTTTGGTTGCAGCGGCAGCCGTCCTGTTTGAGCTCGAATATCTTGCCGGTTGGGTGACACTCCCTTTTCCTATATTTAAAGCGCCA
The DNA here is from genome assembly GCA_014859615.1 of Desulfuromonadales bacterium. Lineage (GTDB taxonomy): Bacteria > Desulfobacterota > Desulfuromonadia > Desulfuromonadales > UBA2294 > Kmv16. Next base: position 13,206 of record JACUTX010000032.1, read on the forward strand.
ACTCTTTTCGGATTGATGGGGGGAGTGCTGTTCGGGTTCGGGATGGTCCTCTCCGGAGGCTGCGTTGTCGGCGTTCTTTACAAGTCCGGGAGCGGCAGCCGTCCGGCCTTGACGGCTCTTCTGGGCCTGATTGTCGGCAGCGGACTCTATGCTGAAGTTCATCAGATCATCACTCCCTGGCTGCGCAGGACCGAACTGACGACGCATGTGACGTTGTCGCAGCTGACCGGCATCTCGTCTTTCTGGTGGGTGCTGACTCTGGCTCTGGGGGTGCTGTTTCTGGCGCGACGCTGGTGGCGAACGGACAGGATGGAGGAACGCACTTTTTCTGCCCAGGGGTACATTCAGCCATGGAAGACTGCCCTGCTGCTGGCCCTTCTGGTCGCACTGGGCGCCGCTTCGTCCGGGGTGCCGTTTGGCGTCACCACTTCCTATCTTAAATTCGCGGCGACTGTTGAAAAATTACTGCTGCCGCAACACTTTTCGACCCTCAGCTTATTTAATACCCAACCGCTTGTTTATCTGCTGCCGTTATCTCAGGAGAGATTGACCGGTGGTGCCGGTCCGGCTTGGGATGCTTTTGCCGTGCTGCAATATCCGCTTATTGCCGGTATTATTCTCGGGGCGGTCTGGTCGTCAGCCTGGCTTAAGGAGTGGTCCTGGCGTGGGCATTTTCCGTTATCACAAGTTGTGACAGTCTTTTCTGGCGGGATTATCATGGCCTTCGGCTCCAGAATTGCTGACGGTTGCAACATCTGGCATATCTGGGGGGGGGTGCCGATCTTTGCAATCCAGAGTCTGTTGTTTGTTTTTGGTCTGTTTCCGGGCGCGTGGCTCGGCAGTCTGGTTATTAAACAAGTCATTCTCGGCAGGGAGGGTGCGTGAGCCTTCTTAAAGAACATCTCCAGGATATCCGTGGTCAGGTCTGCCCTTCTTCACTTCTCGTTGCCTTGCGTTGCATCAATGAAAATATGGAAGCAATCAGGCTGGGAACTCTGGTCCTGAAAATTATCACTGACAACCGCACTGCGGTCGTGACCATCCCCAACGCCGCCAGCAATATGGGGTTTGATGTACAAATTGAAAAAGAGCAAGAGGGGTATTACGTGATCTCCATTACCCAAAATAACGAGGACTGATTTGAATCATAATCCCCCAGATAAACGCTCTTTTTGTACGGAGCGTGACTATGCGGCACTGCTTGCAGAAAATCGGTCTTTACAGGCGGAAAACAGGCATCTGCTTCAGTATGTTCGAGCCAAGACTGACGATCTGCTAAAGGTCATGGGGACGGTTGTGCTTCAGCCTGAAGAGCTCAACGACGCCAGTCTGATCGAGTTTGATCCGATCGGGATCGTCACTGAAAGTTTTGTCCAGATCCTGGCGAACCTGCGAAAAACGAATCTGAAACTGCATACAACGCATCTGGAGATTCAGGCGATCTTCGATTCGGTCGGGGCGGCGATTATGGTCCTTGATCCGCAGCGCAGGATTATCACCTGTAATGAGAATGCCCGACATAAACTCCTCTTCGGGACAACGGATTTTATCGGAAAATCGTGCCGTGATACGGTCTGTCGGGGTAAAACCCCTGTGCATCGGTGTGCTCACGACATGGTGATGACTTCAGGTCACACCGAGAATTGCTCTGGTTGGAATTTTGGGCGACACTCTTTTGATGTGATTGGACAACCGATCAAAAATGACTCAGATGAGGTGACTCATGTGGTGCTGGTCTACAACGACATTACCGAGCATCTTCGCAACGCAGAGGCTTTGCAATGCGCCCTGATTGAGGCGAAAGAAGCAAAGGCCCAGATTGACGGTCTGCTGCAGTCGATGTCCGACGGTCTGATTGCCAGTGACAGCGATGGGGCCGTCGTGCTGATGAATCCGGCTGCGGAGCAGTTGTTGAATACGACATTCGAAGCGAGTTTTGGCGGGTCCATATCTGACGCCACCACGATCCCGACGTTGAAAGAGTATTTTGACAAACTGATTCGCAGTGAAGCAAACCATAGCGACGAATTTGAATTGCAACGCTCTGACGGGACAATGCAGACGTATCAGGCCAGATCGTCCGTTTTGTTAGAGAGCGGCAGGGTCGACGGCTACATCACTTTTTTACAGGATGTGAGTCGTGAGCGGGAAATAGACCGGATGAAAGATGAATTCCTGTCGACTGCCGCGCATCAATTACGTACCCCGCTTGCATCTGTAATCGGGTATGCCGAATTGATCATGTATTCAGAGGCATTGAATAAAGAGACACTTGGTGATTATATCTCCATGATCTACAGCAAGGCGGAACAGCTTTCGGAGATCGTCAGCAACCTGCTTGATATCAGTCGGATTGAGGCGGGACATCACCCGATCATTGTCCAGAACGCGGTGCCGGTCGACGCCTTGATCGATGAAGTTCTTGCGGGTTTTCGCAAAAGTTGTCTCAAGCATGTTTTTAAAGTGAATCTGCAGCAAAGAGGTTTGCTGCTTAATATTGATCGGTTCGCTATTTTGCAGGTGCTTGAAAATCTGCTGAGCAATGCTGTGAAATATTCCCCGGAAGGCGGGGTTATAAAGATCGAAGGGATGAGACTGGCGAACCACTATCAACTCTCGGTCGCTGATCAGGGACTCGGCATGACCGACCAGCAGGCGACTCAGGCGTTTGAAAAATTCTATCGCGCCGATTCCTCGAATACGGCGATTTCCGGCTCCGGTCTCGGGCTGACCATCGTCCGTTATCTCGTTGAAGCACATGGCGGGAAAGTCTGGATTGAGACCAAACCCGGTTCGGGGACCATCGTTCACACAACCTTGCCGCTCTCTCTTTGATTGACCGACTGCACAAGCCGACCCTTATGACAACAGCTGATCTGCAAATCGCAACCGATTATCCGGTCGATGCTTCCCTGCCGCTGCTGCTTGCTGCTCTGACCGAAAACAGTGCTGTGATTTTGCAGGCGCCTCCCGGTGCCGGTAAAACTACGCGGGTTCCCCTCGCTCTGTTCAAACTCCCCACTCTTACGGGAAAATCGATTCTGATGCTTGAACCGCGTCGACTGGCGGCGGTGAATGCCGCATTTTTTATGGCCCGGCAGCTCGGTGAGAAAGTCGGGGAGAGTATCGGCTACACCGTCCGCTATGAACGACGCGTCTCTTCGGCCACCCGCATTGAAGTGGTGACGGAAGGGGTGCTCACCCAAAGGTTGCAATCCGATCCGGAACTGCACGGGGTCGGCCTGGTTATTTTCGATGAGTTTCACGAACGCAACCTGCAGAGTGATCTCGCTCTGGCGCTCTGCCGTGATGCCCAGCAGGGACTTCGTCCTGATCTTAAACTTGTTATCATGTCGGCCACTCTTGAAACGGATCAGCTCTCCCGTCTGCTCGATTGTGCACCGGTGATCAGCTCCGCAGGCCAGCTCTACCCGGTTCTGACGACCTTTGCAGATCTCGATTATGATTTTCAATCTCTATGGAGTGCGGTCGTTGCGACGGTCTGTCGGGCGCTGCAGGAGACCGAAGGAGACATTCTGGTTTTTTTGCCGGGCGCTGCCGAGATCCAAAAGACAGTCGCTGCGTTGCGAAAGGCGCATCCAGCCATCGACATCGCTCCTCTTTACGGCGGTCTCTCTTTGTCCGATCAGCGTCGTGCAATCGAGCCGGGTCAACGCCGCAAGGTGGTGGTTGCGACGAATGTTGCTGAAACCAGCTTGACGATTGAAGGGGTTCGGTCGATTGTCGATAGTGGTCTGGAGAGGCGCCCCCGGTTTGATGCCGCTCGCGGTCTGACGACTTTGGAGACGGTCCGTATCTCACAGGCGAGTGCCAGACAACGCGAAGGGCGGGCCGGACGCCTCGGACCGGGACGTTGCTACCGGTTGTGGAGTGAGGGGGTGCACGGGAGCCTGTTGCCTCAATCGCCGCCGGAGATCACCCAGGCCGATCTGGCGCCACTTGCTCTCGATCTTGCCCACTGGGGCGTTGCCGATACAAAGAGTCTCGTCTGGCTCGATCCGCCGCCGGTTGGGCATCTGGCGGCGGCGCGCAGTCTGCTCTGCCAGCTCTCGGCGCTGGATGATCGGCAGCAGCTGACTGCTATTGGTAAAAAACTGGTCGAAATTCCGTCCCATCCGCGTCTGGGGCGACTGTTGTTGCAGGCACAAATTGAAGGGTGCCCACAGCTCGGTTCTGATCTGATTGCACTCCTTGACACAGGGGCTTTGCGTGGTGAAACAACGGATCTTATCGCTTCGCTTCATCAGATCAGAACCGATCCCATCCTCGCCCCGAATCTTCTTCGCGCTGTGCAATTCTGGAGAAAAAGACTCAATTGCATTGAGCATCAAGATGAGATTAGCGAGAGATCGATCGCCTCTCTGCTGGCGGTCGCTTACCCTGACCGCATCGCCCGGATTCGCCAAGGCGATCCCCTGCATTATCTGCTTGCCAACGGCATGGCCGCTACGCTCGACTCCGGATCACAATACAGAGGGTGCGAGTTTTTGATTGTTGTCGATCTGCACGGCCACACTCGCTCCGAGGTTAAAATCAATCTGGCCGTACGGTTTAATCGGGATGATTTTGAACGGATATTTGGCCGTGAGATCGGCTGGGAGCATCAGGTTGAGTGGGATGCGAAACGTAAACAGGTGGTGGCGCGGGATGTGCGATCTTATGGCGCCCTGACTTTGCAATCCCGTCCGGCTAAAGCCGATCCGGACGATATTCGGTCGGCGCTTTTGGCTTGGGTTGTAAATAACGGCCTTGAGCTCCTCCCCTGGAGTAAAGAAGCAGAGCAGTTGCGCGATCGTCTTCGCTTTGTCGCCGCACTCCCTTTTGTAAAAGAATGGCCGGATTTCTCTGATGCCGGTCTGCTGTCTGATCTGTCCGGATGGCTCGGCCCGTCGCTAGAGGATGTTCGTTCGGTTGAACTGTTGCGACGCGTCAATTTAAAGTCGGCACTTTTGTCGCGGCTCGATTGGCAGAAAAGGGAAGAGCTAGATGCGCTGGCGCCGGAACGGATCAGAGTTCCGGGCGGCTCCAATGTCCGGATCGATTATTCGGCGGCGCAGCCGGTGCTGGCGGTCAAGCTGCAGGAACTGTTCGGTCTGGTCGATTCGCCCCGCATTGCAAAAGGGCGAGTGCCGGTACTGATTCATCTGCTGTCACCGGCCGGACGGCCGTTGCAGGTGACGGCCGACCTGAAGAGTTTCTGGACAAATATCTACCCGGAAGTAAAAAAAGAGATGAAAGGGCGTTATCCGAAACACCCCTGGTCGGATGATCCCTGGAGTGCTGAGCCGACACGGCGGACAACTAGACGATAGCATCGCCGACTATTATT
>JACUTX010000033.1 GCA_014859615.1 Desulfuromonadales bacterium
TGTGGATCGTACAGTTTCGATTTTTCCGGAACGCCATGCTCGGGAGCCGAAAGAACCTCGCCGACCAGAATCACCGCCTGACGGCTGATTCCGGCCGCTTGAACTTTTGCGGCGATATCGGCCAAGCTCCCGCGGATCACCGTTTCATCCGCCCAGCTGGCACGGCTGACAACTGCAGCCGGGGTCGCCAGAGTGAACACCTCGCCCGCCAGCAGATCGTCGACAACCGCTTCGATCATACCGACGGAGAGATAGAGACAAAGGGTCCCGCCGATGCGCGCGATCCGCCGCAGCTCTTCACTCTCGGGGACCGAGGTACGCCCGGCGCGGCGGGATAAAATCACGGTTTGCGAGACACCGGGGAGGGTCAGCTGCTGGTTCAGGGCAGCGGTGGCAGCAAAGACGGCCGTGACGCCGGGGATCACCCGATAGCCGATGCCGTGCTGATCGAGCACCTCCATCTGTTCCTGGATCGCCCCGTACAGAGCCGGATCGCCGGTATGCAGCCGCACCACTTTTTTTCCGGTGCGAACGGCGGTCAAGGTCAACGCCATCACCTGATCGAGAGTCAGCGCAGCGCTGTCATGAATCTCGGTCTTTGGCTGCAACCCCTCAAGCAGAGCCGGATTGACCAGCGAGCCGGCATAAATGATGACATCGGCCTGCTGCAGGGCCTTGAGCCCCTTGACGGTAATCAGCTCGGGGTCCCCCGGTCCGGCGCCAACATAAAGAACCGGCGGCTCAGACATTTTCCGTCCCTTTTTGCCGCACCAGAATCAGCGACATGTAATCGAGATCATCAGCTGTCACCTGACTGAGATCGTGCATCACTTTTTCCCCTTCAAGACCGATGCGCCGCACGTAGACGGCATTCTGCTCCAGGTCGAGCCGCCGGAGCAGCTGCCGCAGCCGCTCGAAGGCGCGATAAACTTTAAGCAGAACCACGGTGCCGCAGCGTCGGGAGAGTGCCGTTTCGATCTCGGCGTCAGAGGCGGTCGCCGGAACCACCGAAAAGGTTTCATCGACCAGACCGAGAGGGATCCCGGCGAGACTGGCGGCGGCATAGACCGAACTGATACCGGGGACGATGGCGATCGGTACATCGGGATATCGATTCTGCAGTTCACGATAGAGGTAGAGAAAGGTCGAATAAAACATCGGGTCGCCCAGAGTGACGAACGCAACCGATTTTTTGTTTCGCACCATAACGGCGATATCCGCGGCGATCTGCGCCCAGCGCCCGGCCCGATCCGCTTCATCGCTGCGCATCGGGCAACGAAGATGGAGCAGCTGCTGCCGTTTGGTATCGAGCAGGGAGGCGACGATTTCAGCCGCCAGGGAACGATCCGAACGCTCGCCGACCGGAGCGAGTACCACATCTGCCGCTTTGAGCAGCCGGGCGGCTTTAAGAGTCAGCAGCTCCGGGTCGCCGGGGCCGACACCGATCGCCACAAATTGACCAACGCCACTCTTTGCCATCACCCCTCCTTGACTGCGGCGAGGATATAGACCGGATTGTAAGCTTCAAACATCTTGTAATCGGTCAAGGGGCGGGTCCGGGCGATATTCACCGTTGTCACCTCAACTTCGTAGCCGGAGTTATCAAAAAATTCGATCGCCGAGGTGAGAGTATCGAGGGTGATGGCGTTAAGGACAATCCGGCCATCGGCCGCCAGGCGCTTATCGACATTTTCGAGAATTTTCCAGAGCTGGCCGCCGCTCCCGCCGATAAAAACCCGATCCGGATCAGGGAGATCATCGAGACAGTCAGGCGCCAACCCTTCGATCAGCGTGACGTTGCGGGTGTTGAATTTTCCGAGGTTCTCCTTGATAAAGGCGCGGCACTCGGGATTACGTTCGATGGCGAAAATCTGACCATTGGGGAGAAGGTGATCGGCTTCAATGCTGACCGAGCCGGAACCGGCACCGATATCCCAGAGAGTCATATCGTGCCGCAGCTTCAGCTTGGCCAGTGTAACGACCCGGATCTCTTCTTTGGTAATCAGTTTGCGAACGGTCGCAAATTCTTCATCAGGGATACCGAGAGTCGGAATGTAGCGCGCCTCGGTCGATTCGTACTCCTTGATCAAAATCAGCACATTCAACGGCGCTGCCACGATATCGACCAGCCCCTTCACATCCGTGGTAATGATCCGTTCCTCAGCAGCACCGAGATTCTCACAGAGATAGGCGGCATAACCGTCACGACCGCGATCGATCAACTCCCGCGCAATCGCGGCCGGCGTATTCACCGCATCGGTCAAAACCGCTGCCTTGTCGTTGGCCACAATCCGATCGACAGCCTCCTTGACCCCGCGACCATGAGCGGAGACAAAGACCGCATCGTCCCACGGCACACGGATCCTGGAAAAGGCGTACTGAATGGAGGTGACATTCGGAACAAATTCGAGCCGCTGCGGCGGCAGATTGCGCAACAGCAGACGACCGATGCCGAAAAAGAGCGGATCGCCGGACGCCAGAACGACCGTCGTCCGGGTCTCCCTCACCAGGTTGCCGACCACCTCGGACGGTTTTGCCCCGACGACGATCTTCTCCCCCTTAAAATCAGGGAAGAGCGCCAGCTGCCGTTCGCCGCCGACCAGCAGTTCGGCCTGGGCAATCAGCTCCAGTGCCCGACTGCCAAACCCCTCCTGCCCTTCAACGCCCGCGCCAATCACATAAATTGTTTTCATAGATCACCCTTTGTCATTTCCGCAGGGAATCTCCCCGCCACAGTCCCGTCGTAGCCGATCAACAACAGCTCAACCGCCTGGCCCGAAATCCAGCCGTGCATCTGCGCCAACGCTTTTTTTGCCACCTGTTCGGTCAGTGTTTTTGCTCCGGCAAAAGAGGTAAAAACCTCGCGCGCCGTGTTGGCACACTCTATAGCTTTGCAAGTGGCGTCGTCAAGGCCTGCAGCAGAGGCGATGACCACCAGTTGCGCCAGATCGAGCCGAGACGAATCGACATGCGTCTGGCGATGGCCGCAGGCGATTTTCAGCAGCTTGGCAAACTGCGCGGCAACGACAATCCGCGGCACCTGTTTGCGTTCACACGCTTTGAGCGCATAGCCGACATGATCCCCCATCATGATATAGGCCTCTTCCGGCAGATCAAACTCAGCCTGGGCAACCAGCTCACTGGTTCGGCCCGTCACCAGCACAACCGTACCACAACCGTTCGCCAAAGCGACATCGATAGAGACGTCGATAGTATCGGTCCAGGCGCGGTGGGAAACCGGCCGAACGATGCCGGTTGTCCCGAGAATCGACAGGCCGCCAAGAATCCCGAGACGGGCATTTAAAGTCCGCTCCGCCCGCTTTTCTCCATCCGGGATCGAAAGGGTCACCACGACCCCCTGTTTTGATAACGCTGCAGAAAAGACCGAGGTCAAAGCCGCCGTGAGCATCTGCCGCGGCACCGGATTGATCGCCGGCTCTCCGACCGAAACCGACAGCCCCGGTTTGGTGACCGTGCCGATCCCGGTTCCGGCACGCAGTTCAATCCCGGAAGCGGCGCATCGCGTCACTTGGGCATGCATCTCGATGCCGTGGGTCACATCCGGATCATCACCGGCATCCTTGATCACAAAGCAGGCCGCCTTCGACCGATCAAACGTCTGTCCCGCCAGAGCAAAGGTGACGCTCTGACCGGTCGGCAACGTCAGATCTACCGCTGTGACCAGGCGCTGATCGCGCAGCATCAGTGCCGCCCCGAGAGCGGCGGCGGTGGCACAGGCGCCGGTGGTATAGCCGCTGCGCAGTTTTTTCTTCGTCGTCACTGCCGTCAGATCCATAGTTTTTTGCTTGTCTTTGCGCAAAAGTTTTAAAAATTTGCTACTGACCAGTCAAACCCTCTCTGCCACATCTTTAACCGACAGCAGCCGCAAGATCTCACGTCGAGCCTCTCCGACGGTCAACGGAATATGCTGCAACCGGACGTGATCGCGGGTCTTGAGAATGTGCATCAATTCGGCCACCAACGGCAGGCTCAGTTTTGACTGTTGCATGGCGGCGGCATCGCCGAACACCTCGCCCGGCGAACCGGAACGCGTCACCTTGCCATGGCTGAGAATGGCGATCCGGCTCATGAAGAGCGGGACCAGATCGACGACATGCGTCGCCATAATCATGGTGATCCCTTTGCTTTTATTCAGGTCTTCGAGCAGATGCATCAGGGCATGAACCCCCATCGGATCGAGGCCCGCCGTCGGTTCATCGAGGATCATCACCTGCGGACGCATAGCGAGAATACCGGCAATGCTGATCCGCTTTTTCTGACCGTGCGACAAGGCATGAATCGATTTGCATCCCGCTTCGGCCATATTGACCATACGCAACGCCTCTTCAACCCGCTCTGCGACGACGGCGGGCGCTAAACCGAGATTGGTCGGGCCAAAAGCGACATCTTCAGCCACGGTCGGCGCAAACAGCTGATCATTCGGATCCTGAAAAACGATGCCGATCCGGCTGAACACCTCACGATCATCGACATCTCCGAGTTCAGTTCCGTCCAACAGCACCCGGCCGCGCGTCGGTTTCAGCAGACCGTTGAGATGTTTGATCAGGGTCGTCTTGCCGCTGCCGTTGGAACCGAGAATCGCCAGAAATTCACCCGCTGCGATTTGAAGGTTAATGCCGCAGAGCGCTGCCGTGCCATCCTCATAGGTATAGTAAAGGTCATCCAGCTTCAGCATCACGACCCCAGCTGTGAAAAGAGACCGAGGAGCAAAACAGCAGAACAGAAAAAGAGAGCATCCTGCCGCCGCAGAGGGTGAGCGGGCGGCTCTGCCAGCAGCCCCCGGTAACCCCGACAACGCATCGCATCATAACTCTGTCCGGCCCGATCATAGCTGCGTAAAATCAGCATCCCGCCAAGAGTCGAGACCGAACGAAGGGAGGTACGAAAATCGGTAAACCCCAGACGGGCCCGCTGTGCAGCCCGAATGCGCACCCCCTCTTCAAACAACAGAAAAATATAGCGATACATGAGCAGAGCGAGTTCGATCAATATTGCCGGAACCCAGAAGAACCGGGCACCGCGCAACATCTCGGCGAGCGGCGTGGTCAAGGTAAAAAAGAGCAGAACCGACATCCCGGCAATGATCCGCAACGCCAGCTCAACACCGCGGACAACACCGTCGAGATGAAAGGTGAGATCGATCAGATAGAGCGGCAGAGACAGAAGGACTTCGCCCTGATGGATCCAGAGCGCCTGGGTCAGCAGGGCGACCATGGCCAGAATCGTCGGTACGACCATCCGCCGGAACAACAGACGGCGCGGCACACCGGCCAGCAGCGTCAGCCCCAATGCCGTCAGCGACAACAACAGCGAGACGCGATAACCGCCGGCCAGCAGATTAACGACAAGGACGAACGGCAGAAGCAACATCTTGATCCGCCCGTCGATGGCGACCAGCGGATGACTGTTCTGTTCGAGTCTGATAGAAAATATCTGTTCGGCGGACATCAGTTCTCTTTCCGTTTATCCGGTTTTCCGGCAACAAAAATTTTGTGCCAATTGTACCCCATTATGAAACCGCCGATCGCCCCGGCGAGAGTAAAAACAAACAGCAGCAGATCCCCCTGATCGGTATTGATATACGGAGCACGCGCTTCGCGCCCCAACTCGCCGGCGAATTTTTCGACCACCGCTTCATCGACGCCCGGCCATTTTGTTTCCCTCGCCTCGGCCAAAACCGGAGCGACGGCGAAAACAAGCAGACCCCATAGCACGATAACCATTTTTTTCATGACCGTTCCTGACGAATCACTTTGAGCTTCAACAGAATATCAGGCCGATGGCGCTCGATATAGACCAGCAGACCGCCGATCACCACCCCTTCAAGGAGCGACAGAGGTATCTGCGTCGGCATGAAAGCGAGATAAATCCGGGTAAAAACCGCAACAATCGATTCATCGCCATGCAGAGCCAGAGCCAGCTGCAGCGCTGTCCCGAAATAGGTCGCCAGATCCGAGATCATGCCGGCCACAAATCCGGACCAGAAGAGACGCAGCCCCATCTTGCGACCGACCCAAAACGCCGCCATGCCGCAAAATGAACCGAGCAGACCCATCGAAAAGAGATTGCCGCCCAGGGTGGTTAAACCGCCATGCGCAAGAAACAGGGCCTGCAGCAGCAGAGCCACCAGTGCAATCACCACACTCACCGACGGCCCGAGCAGAATCGCCGTCAGCGCCGTACCGGCCGGATGTGAGGTGCTGCCGGCGATCGGAACCGGAATCGGAAAACAGCTGAACACAAAGACCGCCGCGCCAAACAGAGCGATCAACGGGAAGATCGCCGGATCCGTTTTGCGCCATTGCCGGATCCGCCAGATCCCGAAAGCGACAAACGGCAGCACCACCCCCCCCCAGAACAACGCCCAATTCAGCGGCAGAATCCCTTCCGAGATATGCATGGCGAATGCCGGGCTGGCCCAAAACAGAGCCAGACTCAGCAGAGATAAAACTCTAACCCTGCGCACAACCGCCCTCTTTTGCCAGCAAAACAATCGCATTGAAGATTGCGGCGGCGATCGCCGACCCCCCTTTGCGGCCACGACAGGTTATCTGCGGCTCTGCGGCTTCGATCAACGCCTGCTTCGATTCGGCCGCGCCGACAAACCCGACCGGCGCACCAACAATCAGAGCGGGTCGTACCTTTTGTTCGCGACAGTTGCAGAGCAGCTCATACAGAGCCGTCGGAGCGTTGCCGATCAGAAAAACCCGACAACCGGCCGCTACCCCTTTGCGCAGAGCGACGATCGAGCGGGTCACCCCTTCAACCTTGGCCTGCTCGGCTACATCGTCATCGCCGACATAACACTGAATCGACCCGCCAAAAGCGGCAAGGCGAGTCTGGTTGATACCGGCGCGAACCATATTGGTATCACAGTAGATCGCCGCACCACTTCTGACCGCTTCAATCCCGGCAGCCACTCCCCCCGCAGAGAAATGTATCGTGTCGATAAAGTCGAAATCGGCGGTGGTGTGGATCACCCGCCGGACGACGCTCCATTCATCGGCGGTAAACGAATGCTCCCCGGCTTCGGCATCGATAATACGAAAACTCTCGGCCTCGATCGCCAGCGGATCGCGAATGATCGTGCTGCTCATAGTTTATCCTTTCAGGTTCCACTGAACCGCCGACAGTGTCTCTTCAAGTCGTTCGCAGACAACCTCGGCCAGCTTCGGGTGGACGCCGAGCGGCTGACCAAGGACCATCTCCAGTCCGGCATGACGCTCTCTGGCCCGTTCCATCTCATCGGGGAGATCGTGCAGAACATGCGCACCGGCAAAAAGAAAATAAGGGTAGAGTAAAATACGCGAGGCACCCTGAGCGACGCAGGAGTCGATGCCAAGCTGAATATCCGGCTGATGCAATTCGCGAAAAGCGACCTCGACGATTTGCGCTCCTGACCGGGCTTTGACCATCGTCGCAATCTGATTAAGCGCCGCATTCGCCTCGGCGATGCGCGAGCCGTGTCCCATCAGTAATATGGCGGTTTTCATCGATCTGACTCCTTTTTAGCGGGGGCTCGCCCCCCTTGAATAGACCCGGCTGTTTCTCACTTTTGACGGCTCCCCTTTAAAGGGGCCTTTTGTCGTCTGGCAAAGATCTGATAAAAAAAATCCCCCGGTGCACGCAACCGGAGGATAAACGACTATCCACCGACCGCCTTTACCTTCAGCGCTCGACTCCATTTCCAGACAGGCTTTCCGGCTTTCGGGATCACCCCTTCCCCCCGCCTTCCCGCATGGTTTTAAAACCAGCAGTGGCATTATGAGAGGTCAGTCCCCCGTTACGGCGGCGGGTCCGCGGGAGCATCACACTCCACTTTCCTGCATCTGGAAACGATTGTTGATTGCAGGGGCGAGGCATACTTCCCCCTGCAGAAATCAGATCTTCTCCCCTTTTAAATCTTGTTTAAACAGTTCTCCGGCACCGCGCGAAGCGCAAAAATCGCCGCACATGGTGCAGGTATTTTCATCTTCAGGAGTTCGACTGTTGCGAATCGCCCGGGCATCATCCGGAAACAGGGCGAGTCCAAACTGCTTTTGCCAATCGAGATCACGGCGCGCCTTGCTCATCGCTTTATCCCGCTCACGCCCTTTTTGCGGGTATTTATTCATATCGCCGATGTAGGCGGCGACCTTGGCCGCCTTGACGCCGTCGATCACATCCTGCTCATTCGGCAGAGCCAGATGCTCGGCCGGGGTGATGTAACAGATCAGATCGGCGCCGTAACGGCTCGACTGGGCCGCGCCGATGGCAGCGGAAATATGATCGTACCCCGGAACCACATCGGTGGAAATCGGGCCGAGCATGTAATAGGGAGCATCATTGCTCATCCGTTTCTGCAGCCGGATATTGGTTTCGATCTCATCGAGCGGCATATGCCCCGGCCCCTCGACCAGCATCTGGCACCCCATCTCCTGCCCCAGCTCGGCCAGCTCACAGTTGATCAGCAGCTCCTGAACCATGGCGCGATCGTGCGAATCGTGAATCGCCCCGGCGCGCAGACCGTTGCCGAGGGAAAGGACCGTATCGGTCTTTTTCAGGATATTGACCACCCGGTCGAATTTTTCGTAAAGCGGATTCTCCCGGTTGTTGGCGAGCATCCAGGCGACCATGCTCACCCCCCCCTTGCTGACCAGTCCGCCGTAGCGATACCCCTGCCGCCGGAGCCGTTCGATAGTGTAGAGATTGATGCCGCAATGGACCGCCATGAAGGCCATCCCTTCCTCGCACTGCTGCTCGATGATGTCGAACAGCATCTCTTCATCAAGCTTGTTCGGATCGCCATATTTACGCGCCGCTTCACAAAAAGCTTGATAGAGCGGCACATTGCCGACCGGCAGATCGACCGCCGCGATCACTTCACGCCGGACCCGGTCGAGATCCCCCCCCACCGACAGTTCCATCAAAGTATCGGCACCGGCCGCTTCTGCCGCCAGCGCCTTGCTCACTTCCGCGTCATAATCGACAATATCGCTCGACGTGCCGATGGAAGCGTTAATTTTCGTCCTCAATCCCTTGCCGATCCCGACCGCTTTCGGTTTTCGATTATGGTTCCACGGGATCACGATCCGTCCAGAGGCGACCTCAACACGGATCGTTTCGACCGGAATATTCTCTTCTGCAGCAACAGCCTGCATCTGCGCCGTCACAGTCCCCTTTCGGGCCTGTTCAATCTGGGTCTCCAGTTTAAAAGATTCTTTTTTGAGCATTTTGTAAAAGTCCTTTTATCTCATTTCTGCTGTAATAGAAGTGCTGAACCGTTACAACGATCAGCGGTTTTGTCGAAACTCCCGGCAAGCCGCAACCAGCCGGTCGGCAACGGCCAAAGAGCTGGCAAAACAGAGATGAATGTAGGAGCCGAGACAGTTTTTGTAGACAAACCCTTCCGCCGGCTGCTCTTCACCATCGGCCCGATAGACCCGGTAAACCTGTCTGATCGCAGCGTCCATCTGCAGATCGGTATAATGAAATTCATGCCCACGCAGCCGGGTTCCGGCCGGACCGAGCAGAGTCTCTTCCTGCAGGACAACTTCACGGTACCCGAGAGCCCGCCGCTTCTTTTCGAGCTTCGCTGCGGCCGGAAAAAGTCCGGTCATCGTCGCGCCGTCGAGACTGGTGCAGAGATAAAGGAGTCCGCCGCACTCGGCATAAATCGGCAGACCGGCTTTTGCCTGCCCGGCAATCTCTTTGCGCAGAGACTGGTTTGCTTCGAGTTGTGCACCGTACAGTTCCGGATAACCACCCCCGAAAAAGAGCCCGTCGAGAGCGACCGGGAGGGTCGAATCAATCAGGGGTGAAAACGAAACCAGCTCGGCGCCGGCGGCAACCAGTCGATCGAGATTATCCTGATAGTAAAAGCAGAACGCCGCATCGCGGGCGATCCCGATCCGGACTGACGGCGCCTGAACCGAAGAAGAGATCGTCCGACTCTGTAGCGCAGCATCTTTTTTGCCGAGCGCGTTTTGCAACGCGTCAAGATCGACATACCGTTCGAGCCAATCGGCCAGATTTTCAAGCAGGGACGCATTCAGATACCCCTCTTCAGCCGACAGCAGACCAAGATGGCGCTGCGGCAGACCGATCTCTTCGCTGCGTGGCAGACAACCGAGAACCGGCGGCAGACCGGGAGTCGAAGCACACGCTTCACGCAAAAGCTGTTCATGTCGCTTCGAACCGACCCGGTTCAGAATGACTCCGGCCCACTGCAGCTCCGGATTGAACCGGCAAAAACCGCAGATCAGGGCGGCGACACTGCGCGCCTGGGCACGGGCGTCAATCACCAGCAGCACCTTGCCGTTCAGCCAATTGATGATCTCGGCACTGCTGCCGATGTCGGAGTCGCCAAAAGCCCCGTCAAACAGCCCCATGACCCCTTCTATCAGAGCGACATCGGCCCCGGCAGATGCCCGGTCAAACAGGGTCCGCACCTGCTCTTCACTGCTCATCCAGCCATCGAGATTGTATGAAATCCGGCCAGCGGCCAGCCGGTGCAGGCCGGGATCGATATAATCCGGCCCGACCTTGAACGGTGCCACCTGCAAGCCCCGTCGCCGCAACGCCGCAAGGAGCCCGAGGGTCACGGTCGTCTTGCCGCATCCGCTCGATGGCGCCGCAACCAGAAGCGGTTGCGGTATTTTGGCTCTCTGCTGCGGCACACCCTTCTCCCTATCCGTTCAGCAGCCGAACTACTGAATTTCCGTCATCATAATAATCAATACTGTTCAGGCAGCCGAAATCCTGTTCAATCGAAAAGAGCGATTCAAGCGGGGCACCGATAGCATCGAGAAGAATGATCCGATTCACACCACCATGAGCGACAATGACGATCTCATCCCCCTGATGCTTGTCAACCAGCCCCTGAATCGCCGGTCGGATCCGTTTTGCCACATCGAGCAGATTCTCACCCCCCGGAAACGGAGTGTTGACGATATCCTTGAGGCGCTGTTTCCAGAATTTCGGATGCTTTTTCAGAATCTCGTCCCAGGTCATCCCCTCCCAGTCACCCGCATCAATTTCGCGCAATTCAGGCATCGCCACCGGTTCCAGTTCAAAAGCAGAAGCGAGCAGTCTGGCCCCGTCAGTACAACGGGTCAGATCACTGCTGTAAACGGCTGCGATCGGCATTTTTTTTATCCGCATCTGCAAAAGACCGATCTGCGCCACCCCCTTGTGCGTCAGCCCGACGTCACTCTGGCCGTTGTAGCGTTTTTCTTCTGCCCCTTCGACTTCCCCATGTCGAACCAGATGTAAACGCGTTCGCTTCATCGTTCTTCTCCTCCCCGGTCAGATTAGCGCCAGGATAAACAGCAGACTCAGCACTTCGATGATCTCCGTCGCCGCACCCAAAACATCGCCGGTTACACCACCGAGCCGACTCTGAAAATAGCGCATCAACAGCATCGCAACGATGCCGAACAAAAAGACCAGAAAAATTCCGTTCAGACCAAACAGAACCAGCGCCGCAGCGATCAGGGTGCCGGTGGCGATCATCACTTCCCGCTCGCCGACCAGCTCGACAAAAACTGCGCCGGTCCCCCCTTGCGGGCGCAGATATCGGCAGTAGTTGGCGAGAATCACCTGCACCCAGCGCCCGGCAGCCGGTGTCATAATCAGCGCCGCCGATTTCAGGTCGGGATCGAGATTAAACAGTGAGAGATATTTCAGCAAAAGGACCATAATCAGACCGACCACCCCGATCGCTCCGACCCGGCTGTCTTTCATAATCGCCAGAATCCCCGCTTTATCCTTCCCCCCGGCCAGACCATCGATCAGATCAGCAATCCCGTCGAGGTGCAGAGCCCCGGTAATGGTGATCATAAACAGGATCAGCAGACAGTCGAGCACCGGCCTCGGCAACAGGCCATCGAGCAGCCAGTTCAAGACAACCAGACCGAGGCCGATAACCAGACCGACCGCCGGGAAAAACCCCATGCTGCGCGCCAGACGATCCGGTTCCGGCGCAAGATCCTTGCCGACCGGGATTATCGTTAAAAACGACAGCGCTGTGCGAAAATCATCCCATTCCTGCCGCATATCTTATCCTCCTTCAGAGACTTCGGCCTGGCCAAAGGTTGCTATTTCCCGATAACCGCAAAGTGACGCTTCAATCAGGGTCATCGCCAAGGCGGCGCCGGTCCCTTCTCCGAGACGCATCTGCAGATCGAGAATCGGGCGTTGTCCGATCTGCTCCATCATCGCCGCGTGACCGACCTCCACCGACTGGTGTGCGGCGAAGAGATATTCACACACCTGCGGATGCAGTTCCGAGGCGATCATCGCTCCGGCGGTCGAAATAAAGCCGTCGACCACCACCGGCAGACCGACAGCGGCGCAACCGAGCACCAGCCCGGCAATGCCGGCAATTTCAAAACCACCGACCTTGGCCAGAACATCAACCGGATCTAAACGATCAGGAGCATTCAGCTTGAGCCCCTGTTCAATCAGCTGCACTTTTTTCTGCAGCGTCGCATCATTGATCCCGGTACCACGGTGTGTCACCTGCGCGACCGGCAGACCGGTAAAAACGGCAGCAATAGCAGCCGACGGAGTCGTATTGCCGATCCCCATATCGCCGGTGCCGATCAGATCAAACCCCTGTGCGGCAGCGCGTACGGCAAAGCCGATTCCGGCTTCCAGCGCCGCCACTGCCTGCTCGCGGCTCATCGCCGGACCGACGGCAAAATTAGCCGTCCCCGGCGCAATCTTGTTGCGGATCAGTCCGGGATGTTCAGCAAAATCATGATCCACCCCCATATCGACCACAAACAGATCAGCACCGGCATGACGGGCCAACGCATTGATCGCTGCCCCCCCCTTGAGAAAGTTATAGACCATCTGCGGTGTCACTTCGCGCGGGAAGGCGCTGACCCCTTCCAGCGCAATCCCGTGATCTCCGGCAAAAGTAAAAATCGCCTTCTTGCGGATTGTGTCACGGTTGCGAATCGCGATATAACGCGTTGCAAATTCTTCCAGCCGACCGAGCGAGCCGGGGGGTTTGGCCTGCTGATTGATTCGGTTCTGCACCGTCTCGAGTTTGGTTCTGTCGACCGGTCTGATCTGGAGCAAGGCCTCATTCAATTTCACGTCACAACCTCTTGTTTTTTGTTCATGGTTTCAATTTCAACGGCAGACCGGCAACCACCAGCCAGGCCTCATCGGCCGCCTGTGCAAACTTTTGATTCAGCAGGCCATGCAGATCGCGGAACCGGCGGGCAAGCCTGTTTTCCGGCACCACGCCACTGCCGAGTTCGTTGCTGACGACATACAGATCGACGTCGAGATCGCGCAGACGCGTCACCAGCGCATCGACGGCGGCCATGATCGCAGCGTCATTAGCGCCATGAGCCTCCATCAGGTTACTCAACCAGAGAGTCAGACAGTCGAGCAGCACCGCCGCGCACCCTCTGGCAGCGAGCGGCAGACGTTCAGCCAGAAGGAGCGGCTCTTCAAGGCTCGACCAACGTGCTCCGCGTTCGCTTCGATGCTGCGCCACCCGCGCCGCCATCTCCTCGTCGCGCGCTTCTGCCGTCGCGACATAGAGCAGATTGCCCGGATAAGCTTCGACCCGCTTCTGGGCATAACCGCTCTTGCCGCTGCGAGCTCCACCGGTTATCAGCACAAGTCTCCCCATCAGTATTCGAGCCCCTCCCGGGCCGCGATCCCCCGGTCATACGGATGCTTCTCTTTCTGCATCACCGTGACCAGATCCGCCAGAGCCCTGATCGGGGCCGGCGCATGTCGTCCGGTCAATACAAGATTGAGCCCGACCGGCCGCGCATCGATAAATTTCTCCATCTCAGCCAGCGACAGATACCCTTTATGCAGCACCAGATTCATCTCATCGAGGATCACCAGATCAAACGATTCTGCAGCAACCAGGCGGCAAATTTCAACGAAGGTTGTCTCAACACTGGCAACGATCTCCTCGCGGGTCGCCTTCGAGGCGATCACGCCAACTCCGGCCGTCAAGAGGTGAATATTATCGAGCCGGGAAAACAACAGATCCTCGCCACTTTTCGGCTCGGCCGGTTTTAAAAAGTGGGCAAACAACACCTTCTGCCCCCGTCCGAGCGCCCGCACCGCCAGCCCGGTCGCCGCCGTTGTCTTCCCTTTGCCGTCACCGGTATAGATATGGAGTAACCCTTTTTGCATCCAAACTATCCTTAGTTTTGCTGACTGTTCTTGAACATGCCGGGCAGCGTCTAGCCAGAATCGGCAACGATCACGATTATCAAACAGCACCGACCGGCAACAAAAAAACCGGCCTCATAAAGAGAGGTCGGTTTTCGGGCAGTGCCCGTAACCAAACCCTTCCCGCGAAGGTTCGTTGATTGCTTACGGGCAGGTCTCCTGGCTTATGGGTCACTTTACTCACCGGCCCTTCCCATTTCGTCTGCACGAAACAGTGGACTGCCGATTTTCATCACCACTTACAGTTGCGGGGCAGCGAGGGAGTTACACCCTCTTCCCTATTCTCCCGCCGGAATTGAAATCGTGGCGGGCACCCGAAAGCTTATTTCTTCAACCTTGTAACAGAAGATATTCGACCCTGTCAATCAAACAGTGGGGGCTCTGGCAGCGGCTCCGTTTCGACCCTGTCATTGAGGGCGACTTCGAGCCGCTCCCAGAGATCATCAAACCCTTCCCGGGAGAGTGCCGAAAAGAGCGTAAACGCCCCCGGATCGATACCGGTCACCTCGGCGATCTCCTTGAGATGTTTCTGACGCTGACTCCGGTTAACCTTATCGATCTTGGTGATCACCGGGATGGTCGGGACACCAAACTCTTCGAGCCAATCGAGCAGTTGGATATCCTCACTGCGCGGGGTGCGGCGGATATCGTACAGCATCACCACCGCCGCCAGACTTTTACGTTCCTGCAGATAGGTTCGAATCATCGGCCCCCAGGCCTTTTTTACCGATAGCGGCACTTTGGCAAAACCGTACCCCGGCAGATCGACCAGCAGGAACTCCTCGTTGATATTAAAAAAATTAAGCATCTGTGTCCGCCCCGGGGTGGATGAAGTCCGCACCAGGCTTTTGCGATTGAGGAGCTTGTTGATCATCGAACTCTTCCCGACATTACTCCGCCCGGCAAAAGCGATCTCCGGAAAAGTCTCCGCCGGATAATTTGCTGGTTTGGTGGCACTGGTCATATAGATGGCGGTTTTGACATGCATCAGACGTCCCCTTCGTACGGTTTCAGATCGCAAGCTTAAAAGCTTTGGAAAGAGCATCAGATTAGCACAGCTTGCAGCAGGACGAAACTCTCATATTTATCTCACCGGATAAACTTGAGAACTGTAGTAAATGTGTTATAAAGAACCATCAACCAACAGATATGCAAGGGTGCCGAACTGGCATTCATACCAAGGAGAGAATCAATGCTGACACCGAAACTTGAAAAAGCACTCAACGAGCAGATTAAATATGAATGGTTTTCCGCCTATCTCTATATGGCGATCGCCGGTTACTTTGAAAACGACGATCTCCCCGGTTTCGCCAACTGGATGCGAGTGCAGGCCAAGGAAGAACTGGCACACGGTCAGATCATGTTTGATTTTATCTGTGAAACCGGCGGCCGTACCAACCTGCTGCCGGTCGATGCCCCGAAAAATGACTATTCATCGGCGCTCAACGCCTTCGAATACAGTCTCGAACATGAAAATTTCGTCACCGGCCGGATCAACACGCTGATGGCGCTGGCCAAATCCGAAGGGGATCACGCCGCCGAAATCTTCCTGCAGTGGTTCGTCACCGAGCAGATCGAGGAAGAGGCCAACTTCGGCCTGCTGGTGAAAAAACTCAAGCGGATCGGCGATGACGGTAACGGCCTCCTCCGCCTCGACGAAGAGCTCGCAACCCGGGTCTTCGTACCGCCAGCACAGCTGGCCGTGTAATCCCTGTTTAGCCTTAAATTCAAAACGGGGCAGACTCAAACAGTCTGCCCCGTTTTTTTGATGACATCTCCCGAGACAGGCATCGACTACTAACAAGAACATCATATCAAGCCGCGAGCTGCCGTTCATACCGCTCAACCCGTTCTCGATATCTCTCTTCCAGGCCCGACATCCGCTCCCCGACTTCGGCGTAAGCGGCGACCAGCAGATCACGCCCCTCCTCCGGCAACACCCGTTCGGCCAGGGGATAAAGAATTTTATCTTCTTTGTCGATATGACCGCGCAGCAAAGCGGCATACCCTTTGGCGTTTTCGGCAATCCCCGGGATCTGCCCGATCTCACCACTCAGCGCTTTTTGCGCCGCCTCTTCCATGTTTCGGACAAAGCTGCGCCCCTGATCGTGCTCCATCAGCATCGCTTCGATCGGAGACTGCTTCGCTGGCATGCCGTTGGCGACGAGCGCACTAAAAAGGAGATCCTCCTCTTTGGCATGGTGAAAACGATCGGCATAGTTGCGAATAAATTCGACGGCGTCGAGATAAAATTGCCAATCGCGAAAACCCCCCTGCTCCATCAGTTCTGTATTTTTTTCGACCAGCGTGATCATCCGCAGAATCAACTTATGTTCATCAACCATTACTTGGGTAATATCGGTCTTCATTACCTGAACCTCCTTTAACCCGCACTGTTTTTGTTAAGATAGGCGACGATTTCCTCTTCGATTTTCAATTCGGCCTCATCGCCGAGGGAATGAATGGAAACCACATCTTTAACCAGACAGATTCCGACCCCGCAGTCGACGCAGCCGATATCGTATTTTTGCAGAATCTCGCCGATGCGCGGATGTTGTTCCAGCACCTTGTTAATCGCCTGCTCGCCAATTTCAATCGGTAGTTTCATCGTTTAAAATCCTCTCTCACTCTCTTTTTGTTATGGGCAGGGTACCCGTCTAGCAAAATTAAAAACATGACACAGGTCAAAAGAAGACCGAAATGGTCAAATTTTTCAGATTGCCTCTCTCTTCGCCTGACAGGATATTCTGCTGGCACATTCAGTTGACAAAAATCTCCTGTTCGTTACAATGAGCGGACAAAATTAAGTTCAATTCAAGCTACTGCTGCTTTAAAAAGGAGAGACAATCGTATGAGTTCAAATATTACTGATGCAATCAAGCGTTCCATGCTGACGGAAAAGAGCGCAATGGATTTTTATGATAGCTGTGCTTCACTCATGAAAAATACCGCTGCTCGCAAAACCTTTGAGCTGCTCGCTCGTGAAGAGCGTGAACATGCCGAATCTTTTTTTCAGATTTACGATGGAGACGACCTCGACAGCTTCGACGAATTCATGTTGACCAAAGGTGATTCGGAGTGGCTCAGCGAGCTGGAAAAATTGGCGCTGCCAAATATGGACGAGCGCAAGGCGATGGAACTGGCCATGGAAAAAGAGCAGCA
Source organism: Desulfuromonadales bacterium (assembly GCA_014859615.1). Classification (GTDB taxonomy): domain Bacteria; phylum Desulfobacterota; class Desulfuromonadia; order Desulfuromonadales; family UBA2294; genus Kmv16. The sequence goes on from JACUTX010000033.1 coordinate 17,377, forward strand.
GCTCGAAAAACATCTGCGCGCTATGGCTGCAAAAATCGACGATGCCGATGTCAAGGCGGTTTACGAGGCGAATGCCAAATCGACTCACAACCATTACGTCATGATCGAATCCGAGTACGCGCGTCTGATGGGGATGGTGCACGAAACGGATATTGACACCTTCGTGCGCGAGTAGGTTTGAACTGAAAGTTTAAAAAAGGCAGGATGGTATTATTTTCGGCTTCGGGATTCTGTTCGCCCCGCTGATTACCCTGCTTCTGGTCCTCTGCCCCTACTCGATGATCGAGGATGCCAAGGCGTGGGTGAGCCCGGCGAACAGTAAAGAGGCGGCAAAAAATAAAACAATGACAAAAACTTTCGTCTCTTAAAGAGACGATTTTCAAACCAAAAAAAAAAGGACCCCGCGGAAAACCGCAGGGTCCTTTTCAAATTCAAGCGTAAAAAAACTGCTTAGATTTTCTGCACGTTAGCAGACTGCGGGCCCTTAGGACCTTCAGTCACGTCAAAGCTGACGCGCTCGCCTTCAGCCAGTGACTTGAAACCGTCACCAGTGATAGCCGAAAAATGGACGAATACGTCCGGACCATTGTCCTGCTCGATAAAACCGAAACCCTTTGCGTCGTTGAACCACTTCACAGTACCTTCTGCCATGATCTTTTCCTCTGGCTCCCTTTAATGTAGGAGTCCGTTTCTTGTGCAAGCCTCAGATGCTAAAACCAAAAAATCACGCAACCATATTGGCATGCGCGACCTGTTCCCCTACATTTTGATAATGGAACAACAGCATCAGCCACCTGCACAAAGCTAAATAATATTTGAAACATTACACAGCAAATATTTCGAATGCAAGACTTTTTTATCAAAAAATATTTTTTTAGCTCAAAAAAACAAAAAAGAGAGCTCATCCCGACAAAATTTCCCCCGGTCTTTATCCATAGATGAGCATATTTTCTGATTCTATCTGGTTCTGACCACAAGATATTGCTCTTTCGGCAGACAGTGTAAGTTCGAAATAATTTTGATGTATCGCCCCTTTTTAAACGACTTTTTTCACAACGCTCTATCCGCATAACCACTCCCAATCGCTGAAAAAGGGGGCTTAAGATTGAGCCCTGGAACTTTCTGACCGATCCAGGCATGGATCGAAGATTCGAATAG
>JACUTX010000291.1 GCA_014859615.1 Desulfuromonadales bacterium
TCGCCCGCTTGATTGCAATAGAACTTTTTCAGCGGCCCGATACGGAAGAAGCTGACCAGTTGATCTGCGACAAGATCATCGACCCGTCGCCCGGAGCGGGCTTTTTTTGGTAGGCGCTTGATTTTTTCGAACAATTCGGGCTGCTGATCACGCAGCACCCGCATCATTTCAAGATATTTAAGTTCGGAATCCCCTTCTTCCTCTTCGCCGGTATAGATCTGCTTGCGGTTCAAGGTGTCGAACAGCTCCTGGCTGCCGATCTCTTCGCCGTCGGAGAGATACTTGGCGTCTTCACCGAGGATGTCGTGGAACATCTGGATTTTGTTGGTGATGTTGGCTTCGAGCCCGAGGTGGGAATCGGCCTGGGTGGTCGGAAAGAAGTTGTAAATGTAGATATCGGGGTGCGCCGTGCCGAGGCGATTGACGCGGCCAGCGCGTTGCAGCACCCGGGTCGGATTCCAGGGGAGGTCATAGTTGATCAGCACATTCCCCCGGTGGAGATTGATCCCCTCGGAGAGAATGTCGGTGGTGATCAGGATGCGCAGGGTGTCGTCGCTCTGTTTCTGGTTGGGATCGAAGGCGGTTTTGATCAGGTCGCGGGCCAGAGCGGGGTTGTGGGTCACGGCAGGATGACCGGCACGGCCACCCTTGCTGCTGAAGAACATGACCCGACCGGGATACTGCTGGTTGATCCGTTCAAACAGATAATCGCCGGTCTCCTTCGACTCGGTGAAGACCAATAGACGATTTTTCAGGGCGCTATCTTTCTGCAATTGCTCGCTGAAGGCATCCAGCTTGGGGTCCTGATCGACATTTTTCCAGATATTTTCGACCTGGCGTAACAATTCAAGATCGTACTGCAGGTCGGTAATGAAATCGCCGCGAAAATCGTCAGATGGGTATTTTGCGGCTTTCTCCTCCCCGACATACTGTTCAAGGGTATTGAGGTCATCGTTGGCGAGCAGGTCGTAAACATCAACGTCCTTACTGATATAGACGGTGCCGCCATCGTACATTCTGATAAATCGCTCGTACGATTCGATGAAGCGACGAATGCTTTTGCGGAATGCATAAAAGCTGCTCTCCAGCCGCTTGATCAGTATCCCCTTCATGAAACCGCCGACATTGCGCTGCTGCTGGCGTTCGAATTCGGACAGCTGTTTGCTACCGGAGTAGTACAGCAGGGGAATGTAGCGTGCGTAGCGGAATTCGTGAAGCAGGCCGATGGTCTGGTTGAAGACCTTTTCAAGTTGTCCTTCAAATGTGTAGACGATCCGGCGCGGATCCTGAACTTCGGGGAAAAAAAGACCCTGACTTTGCGTATCCTTTTTGAAATAGGTCATGACATCAGAGCGGGTACGACGCACCATGACATGCTTGAGGATGCGTTCGCGGATTTCGCGCGAGACCGTTTTGATGGCCTCCTTGTAGGCCGGGTCAGTGCGGTCCAGTCCCTTGAAACGACCGCGCAGGGAAGCAAAGAAGCGCTCCAGATTGGAGATGCCGGGGATAGTCGAATTTTTGGGGGTCTGGAAAAGCTTGAGCTGGGCAAAGATATCGTCGATTGTATTGTTGAACGGCGTTGCGGTCACCAGAATGACCTTTTTCCCTCGGCAAATGTCGAGCAGGTCGGCATAGGAGCGTGTCCCCTCGTTACGGAAACGGTGTGCCTCATCAACCACCACATAGTCGAAACGGTCTAGGCCGAATTTAATGATTTTTTCGAGCTTACCCAACGACTCAACCCGTGCCGGTACACGGAAATCGTGCAGACTCTCTTCCCAGTAACTTTTCAACACCGGAGGACAGATCACAAGAATCCGCCCTTTAAGCTGTTGCAGCAATTGCGCGGCGATGAAGGTTTTTCCCAAACCGACGACATCGGCCAGAAAGACGCCGTTGTGCTCGTTGAGCTTTTTGATCGCCTGATGTACCGCCTGCTGCTGGTATTGCAGCGCCATGAAACCTTCAGGCAGAAAAAATTCGATATCGTCCTGAAGGTTGATATCTTCCTGCAGGTACTCATAAATCAGTTTCAGATAGAGTTCATAAGGGGTGATGGAGTCATTCAGCCAGGTTTTCTTCTGCACGGCATCAACAAAATCATCGGAGATGTCGACCGACTGCAGCCACAGTTCTTCGAACTGTTCAAGGGCATACTCAACATCGCGGCGCTGGCGCAGCTCGACATTGAATTCACGGTTGGCAACCAGGCCGGAATAGGAGAAATTGCTCGATCCGGTAACGACAAAACCGTAATCACGGTCATCTGGAGCAAAACGCCCGATATAAACTTTGGCGTGAATATTTTTTGAAGGGAATGCGCGAATTTCAAGTTTCCGACCGTTGCCGCCACGGGTACGATCATCATCTGACTCAACGCAATCCGTCTTCAGGAACTCAATGAATTTTTTCAGCCCGAGCTCAAGTTTGTCATCCGCTTCATCGGAATGTTCGATCTCTTCAATCAGTGTCTGCTGAAACTGGTCTTTAGCATTTTTGTGTGACTCAAAGTCCAGTACAGTCTGGTTTCGGTAAACATTAATGGCCCTGTTCGACTCGTCGTCAATCCCCAGACCAACCAGAATACGAGTTTTCTCGACTGGTTCGATGCTGTCGTATAGCTGATAAAAACCACTTGCGCGAAAATAGCCAACCAAGACATCAAAGAGTTGCGTATCAGCCAGAGTGGTTTTGAATCTATCTAGCAATGTTTGGTTCTTATCATTATTGAAAAAAGTAAGGTCTGTATGGTTTGAACTCATAATTAATTACCGTAATAATGAATCGGGGGGATAATACCGATTCTAATGTTCAACATAATATTAAAACTACTTTCACACCAAACCGGTAAAGCGGGATAGATGATAATCGTCCACAACCTGCACGGCACATTTGAACGCAAAAAAGCCGCAACTCCGTCGGCACAAAAAAGTTACGGCTTGATAATTCGTGACTTACCTGTTTTAACAACCATCCCGCCCTCCAAAAAATCAATCAAATTAAGGACTTTTACCTTACTTTAATTCAACCGACAAGGTCAATCAAAACCCCTTGTAATCTTGAGTGTA
>JACUTX010000292.1 GCA_014859615.1 Desulfuromonadales bacterium
TACCTTTCCATTTTACGACCCGCTATCAAACCATTCCCTTTGTCTCTGTACAAAGATGTTGTTACGGAGTAAAGGTTCACGTGGGGTGTGGCGTGTTTTCGTCATGTCGTTGACAAGTCAAGCATATCCTTTAATTCCAGCTGCTTTTTTGGTTTTTATCGGTCATATCTCGGCACATACAAAAAGGAGCAATGCCATGCAAGATTCGAATCTTTCCATTGGTGATCAGGTTGAGGCCCGGTGCACAAAATGCCGGAAAAACAATGAACACACTATTCTTCTTATAGAAGAAGGGGTTCCGTTCAAGGTTGAGTGTTCTGTCTGTAACCGCCAACATAAGTACCGCACGCCGATCCCCCCGAAAAAAGTAGCCGTTAAACGCGTCGTTGATCCGAATCATGCTGCAAAAAAAGAATGGGCAATTTTGCGACCAGAGATGAATATGACCAAGGTGACTGACTATTCCATGACCGCGGCCTATAAAGTTAATGCGTTGCTGAATCATACTGATTTCGGTATTGGTCTTGTGCAGCGGATAGCGGGTGATCAGAAGGTTGAGGTTCTGTTTGAAGACGGGAGGAAAATTATGCGTTGCAGGTAGAATCGGCAAGGCTGTTTTGTCACTGGATGAACTCTTGCGAATCTGCAACCTTATGAGCCTTTTGCAATAGTCCTCTTATGTCATTTCTGAAGTGATTTTAATCGGGAATCCAGTTGTTTGACTGGTTGAACATGCTGGGTCTTTTGATAGAGGCATTTTCGAAGATGAAAATCTTTTTGCAAAAGGCCCTTATGGAAGAGAGATTTTACGAATGGAAATTTGTGCTTTATGTGAAGATCAATCAAAAAAAGCTCGAAATGGCAAGCCGCATGAATATTTACAGAAAGTCGATGCGCCACGCGTTTTTAAGGGGTTGAAACCGAGAGGTTTCGAAGAGCAGGATTATCAGTGTCAGACCTGTCGGGCAAAGTTTACCAACAGTACAGACAAGAACGATCTGTCATGGACATTATGGCAGGGGTGATAGCGCTTCCTGAAATTGCGGTCAGTCGAGGGTGTTTTTAACCTCCTTGAGCCATGCTTCAAACCGCTCTTTTGGCCCCTTGGATAAGATTCGACTGAATTTATCTTTGTTGTAAAGGTAGAGACAGTGACGGATTGATGTGTAGGGGCTGAAGGTACTCTCCGGATTTTCTGCAATAAAGTTATCGCGATAATCTCTGACCGTTTTGAAATTTTCGATCAAGCTTTTGTGCAGGGCAGACTTCTGGAAGCCGCTGTCGATCTTCAGTATGTTTTGGACAAAGTCGTCAACTTTATAATCTTCAAATTCAAAATCCCGGAAAAAATGGCTCGCGATGCGCAGAAAATTGAAAGCATTAACCGCTTTTTCCGTGACGGCTGTTGTCGGTTGACCTGATGTCGTCCCACTCTCCTCAAGTGTATCGCTGATCGGGGCGACCGTGGCTTGCTGGATCAGCTCCATCGTCGCATTGCGGATCTCTTTAAACTCACGGTCCGCGAGTTCAAACAGAGCAGAGAGGAGATTGATTCGACGCTTGAGGGCGTTTGGGATCGATTTTTTGTACTTTATTTTGTGGTCCAGAACACTCCAGGCATCCTGTATCAACGATCTGATCTGCACTTCGAAGGGGTAATCAGCACACGCCTGGTATTTTGACTGGCAGGTCATCTCAGGAGTTAGTGAGATGTCCATATGCAGTCCCTTGTAGCCGAACGAAGCTTCTGTATTCTCAACTGCCGAAATCTTATCGGTGACGTCGATAATAGTGAAATGTTTTTTCAGAACAGCGGAAACGAGTTCAATCTGATCCTCATAAAGGCAGATAATACGTATTCCGATCAGATCGGAGAGATAGTCTTTGATTCGATACGGTTTTTCATCGGATTCGAGTCTGTTCTGATATTTGCGATGAAATTTTTTAATACACTCTTCTCTATCTTTGACCCGGCCTTCAATTTTTGTGACTTCGCCGACAGCTTCATCCTGAAGCAGTGTACTGATGATCTGAATATAATCTTTCAGCACCTTATCGAAAAGCGCTGAGTGGCTGTCATAGAATGCGCGAAAGATCCGCTTCTCTTTTTCAAAGTCCAGGGATGCCAAGAGTTTCTCCTTTGTCCGTCTGCCTGCCAAGGTAACTTAATTATCACCCCTTTGCGCAGATTGCAAGAAAGTGTGGAGTGAAACTTTTCGGTTAATAAAATTAAATAAAGATAAATCTTGTATTCTGTAAACAGGTTGTGTTAGTTTGGCACAACTTAAGTACGTTTGTGTAAGTGTTTCGTCGCTCATCAGATTGACAAGGTGTCAAAATGACTCAGAACACACAGACCTATTGGCTGTGTGTTTTTGTTTTAAGAGCGATTGACGTTTACCCAAAAAAAGTTCCTACAGAGGAACATGGAGAGAAAAATGGCTGAAGGTACAGTAAAATGGTTTAATGACGCTAAGGGTTTTGGTTTTATCGAGCAGGACAATGGGCCGGATGTTTTCGTCCATTTCTCCGAAATCCAGGGCGATGGTTTTAAATCCCTCGGCGAGGGAGATCGCGTCAGCTTTGAAGTTACTGAAGGCCAGAAAGGCCCTCAGTCGTCCAATGTGCGCAGAATTTAATTAATTTTTGCGTTGTTTTGTAAAAGAGCCCCGCGTATTTACGCGGGGCTCTTTTGTTCTCATCGTTTCACAATCAATCTATACCTGTTATTAAGAGGTGAATTTAATGGCCAGAAAAACAAATTACGGTTTTGAAAAGCGTCAAAAAGAAATTGCCAAAAAAGCAAAAAAAGATGAGAAAAACAAGCGCAAACAAGATGATAAAGACGATGAAACCCTCGCCGAAGACGTCTCTTCTGTTTCTGAGGAAGAGTAGCTGCTAAGTTGTTGCTCCTCTCCTTTGCCCGTTCTCCTTCTTGATCCCTACCTTGAATTTCGGAAGACTTTCCTGTTCCGCTTCCTTGCCATTGTCCGCTTTGGCTGTTTGTCGACAAAATTATGGTTATCTTAATTCTTCCCTGAGCCAATAGAGCCTCTTGCAAA
>JACUTX010000034.1 GCA_014859615.1 Desulfuromonadales bacterium
AATGAAAATGGTGGCGTCTACTGCGGACAGGATCGTTATGAGGCCCGCGCCAACATTGTTGCCGACCTGGAAAATCTCGATCTACTGGAGCGGATCGAGGATTACAGCAATTCCGTCGGCGAATGCTATCGTTGCAGAACGGTGATCGAGCCGTATATGAGCAAGCAGTGGTATGTGAAGGTAGCACCACTTGCCGATGAAGCGATTAAAGCTGTCCAGAACGGTGAGACCCGGATCGTCCCAGAACAGTGGGAGAAGACCTACTTCGAGTGGATGTTTAACATTCAGGATTGGTGTGTCAGTCGCCAGATCTGGTGGGGGCACCGGATTCCGGCGTGGTTTTGTAATGATTGTGATGAGATCACCGTCAGCCTTGAGGATGCTGTGGTCTGTGCAAGTTGTGGCAGCAGCAATATCCGTCAGGAGACCGATGTGCTCGACACCTGGTTTTCGTCGGCACTCTGGCCGTTTTCAACCATGGGGTGGCCCGAAAATAGCGCAACCCTGCAGAAATTTTACCCGACATCCTGTCTGGTGACCGGTTTCGATATTCTGTTTTTCTGGGTTGCCAGAATGATGATGATGGGGCTTAAATTTATGGAGAAAGCCCCGTTTAAAGACGTTTACATCCACGCTCTGGTGCGTGATGCACAAGGGCAGAAGATGAGCAAGAGCAAAGGGAATGTCATCGATCCTTTGCATGTGATCGATGAATTTGGCGCCGATGCTTTCCGGTTTACTCTCGCTTCATTTGCAGCGATGGGGCGCGATGTCAAACTCTCTACCGAGCGGATTGCCGGTTATCGTAATTTTACCAACAAACTCTGGAATGCCAGCCGCTTTGCGCTGATGAATCTGGACGATTTCGATCCTGCCGGAATCGATTTGCAGCAACATGATCTGTCGTTGGCCGATCGCTGGATACTGACCCGAATCAGTGAGACCTTAATGAAGGTGGAGCAGGCACTCACGGATTTTAAATTCAACGAAGCAGCGTCGGTATTGTACAGTTTTACCTGGCATGAATTCTGTGACTGGTATATCGAACTGATCAAGGACGATCTGTATGGCGATGACCAGCAGATCCGGCATCGCGCCCAATCTGTTCTGTTCATCGTCCTGGAGCAGTTGTTGCGTCTGCTGCACCCGTTTATGCCATTTATCACCGAAGAGATCTGGCACGCGCTGCCGGGAGATCGGCCAGCCGATTATCTGATGCAGGTCGATTATGTTCTCCCGCACGGGGTCAGCAGTGATGAACAAGGGGCGGCGCAGATGGAGCTGGTGATGGATGTCATCCGCTGTATTCGTAATGTTCGTGGTGAGATGGACGTGGCGCCAGCGAAGAAGATCAAGGCCGTTTGCGATTGTAAAACAGACGTTATTCAGGCGATTTTGACCCTGGGTGAACAGTATATTGCAACCCTGGGCCGGGTCGATGATCTGCAGATCGGCGTCGGTATTGAGCACCCTGAACAGGCTGCGACCCAGGTGACGGGGGATGTCGAAATCCTGCTCCCTCTGGCCGGGCTGGTTAATATTGAAGAAGAAGAAAAACGGCTCGAAAAAGAGATCGCCAAATCGCAAACCGATGTCGATTTTTTCCTGAAAAAATTATCAAATAAAAAGTTTACCGATAATGCACCGCCGCAGGTTCTGGAGAAAGACCGGAACAAACTGGCCGAAGGGGAGGAAAAACTGGCGATTCTCAAACAGAGCCTTGAGAAGATCCAGGCGTTGAAATGAACAACCCCATCGCAAACAGCAGGGGATCAACCGTCTAAAAAGCGTAACCAAAGGATCCGGGGAGAGATATGAAGGTCGTCGCAGTTCTCGGTAGTCCACGTCAAAACAGCAACAGCTCCGCCCTTGCCAACAGGATTCTTGCAAAGGCTCGGGAGCAGGGCGCGCAGACCGCTTCCTATGAGCTGAATTCTCTGGATTATAAAGGGTGTCAAGCCTGTTATGCCTGTAAGCTGGGGAGCGAATGCTGTGTGCTGACCGACGATCTTGCCGTCGTGCTCGATGCCGTTGCACAGGCTGACGTTCTGCTTATCGCCTCGCCGGTCTACTGCACCGATGTCACTGCGCAGCTTAAAGGGTTTATCGATCGCCTCTTCTCCTTTCTGGTCCCTGATTATATCTCCAGACGAAAAAAAAGCCGTTTTCTGCAAAATAAAAAACTGATCTTTATTCTGACTCAGGGACACCGGGATCCGGAGCAGTTTGCCGATATTCTTCCTCGTTATCTCTCGATTATGAAATGGTTCGGGTTCTCTCCAGCCTGGTCATTGCGGGGGGTCGGGGTTTACGCCGAAGGGGAGGTTCTGCAGCGATCTGAACTGCTGCAGGGGGCGGACCGTATCGCCGCAGAGCTGTTTGCCTGATTTGATCGCTTCAGGGATGAGAATTGATCCGCGTCACCAGATCCTTGAGGTACTGCCGTATTTCGGCGGCAGAATCCATCTCCAGAACATCCCGTGCGGCTTGCCGGGCTCTCTCCATCGAAAGCTTCGTTAAAAAAGCCTTGGTGCGCGGAATGAAGGGGGCAGGGGTGGAAAATTCGCTGATCCCCATGCCGATCATCGGAATCAGGTTGATCGGTTCGGACGACATCTCCCCGCAGACACAGACCTCTTTGCCGAGGGTAGCGGCTGTCGTGTTGACATCATGCAGAACTCTGAGTACGGCAGGATGGAGTGGGTCGTAGTATTTGCTGACCAGCGGATTGTTTCGGTCGGCGGCGAGCAGGTACTGGATCAGGTCGTTGGTGCCAAGGGCAAAAAAATCGACCTCCAGTGCAAGCCGGTTGATCAACAGAACCGCCGCCGGGACTTCAATCATGATCCCGAGGGGGATATCCGGCGCATAAGGGATGTTTTCGGCATCCAGGTTGTCCCGCGCTTCAAGGACGACCCTCTTGCACTCCTGTAGCTCGTCGAGACTCGAAATCATCGGAAAAAGCAGTTTGACCGGGCCGTGGATACTGGCCATCAGAATCGCTTCGATCTGGGTGCGAAAGATATCGCGGTTATCGAGAGAGACGCGAACAGAGCGCCAGCCCATAAAAGGGTTCTCCTCAAACGGATGATTGAAGTAGGGGAGTTTTTTGTCGCCACCGATATCGAGGGTGCGAATCGTTACCGGCTGATTTTCGAACCCCTCGATCACCTTGCTGTAGAGTTGATACTGATCGTTACGGTCCGGAAAACTCCCTCTGGCCATGTAGGGGAATTCGGTGCGATAGAGTCCGACTCCTCTGGCGCCATTGCGCAAGGCGATCGGAATGTCGCTGATCAACCCGACGTTTGCCCGCAGGGTCACGATAAATCCGTCGGCGGTGATCGCCGGTTGATCGCGGTACTCGTCCAGGCGGCTTCTCTCTCGGCTCTCGTCTTCTTGCAGGCGACTATATTCTTCAAGGATGGTCTTTCCCGGATTTATGTAGAGAGAGCCTGAATTGGCGTCGAGAATCAGGATATCATCCGGGGTAATATTTTTTAGAGCCCCTTTCACTCCGACCAGCGCCGGTATCCCGAGGGATTTGGCCATGATCACAGCATGAGAGTTTTTCTCGCCCGCTTCCGTGACGATGCCGGTGATCTGGGTGTGGTCGAGTGCGGCCATGTCTGACGGCAGAATCTGCCGGGCGACCAGGATCCCGGTCTGCTTCAGATGCAGACCATGGTCTCGCTTGCCGATCAGATTGGCAAGTAGCCTGCGGCCGATATCCTCCATATCGGCGGCCCGTTCGCGCAGGTAGGGGTCATCCATCCGTTCAAATGCTTCAATATAGCCGCTGACGACCTTTTCGAGCATGTACGGGGCACCATGCCCTTTTTTTATGCCGTCATAAAGACGATCAATGAAGCCGCGGTCTTCGAGGATCATCAGATGCGTATGGAAGATGGACGCTTCATTCTCCGACATCCGCGCAGCCACTTTCTTTTCCAGATAGAGTGTCTGGATGCGGGTCTCTTCCAGGGCATTATCAAGACGCTTGGTCTCCGCGATGATGTCGATATTCCCTTCATCAAGGATGTCGGCGAAGCCGAGACGTTCTTCCAGAATATTAGCCGGTCCGGTCACGACGCCGGGATAGGCGATATGGCCGCGCATGGCGAAACTGCTTGCTTCCTGATTGTTCTGTTGCGTGTTGGCTAAAAGGTGGCGTGCTGCTGCCAGTTCCTGTGTGACCCGGTCGGCTTCTTTTTCCTGCAGGTTGATCCGATCGAGCAGTCTGGCGTTAACGACGACCGATGAAATCTGCAAGGCAATGGCTGTCAGTGTACTGATCTCGTCTGCGCTGAAATCCCGTGTCTCCTTGGTCTGCAGAACGATAACGCCCAACGGCTGTTTCCGCTCAAACAGGGGGATACCGAGGAAAGAGTGATACTTCTCTTCTCCGGTCTCTTTAAAGTAGCGGTAACGGGGGTCACTTTCCGGATCTTGAATAGCGACGGGACGTCCTTGTTGGGCGACCATGCCGGTCAACCCCTCGCCGATCTTCATGACCACCCGTCCGACAGAACGGCGCGCCAGACCTTTGCTGGCTCGCAGCCGCAGGGTTTCGCCATCGTTGTCGAGGATATAGATGGAACAGACTTCGGTGCGCATCCGGCGCTGGATCAGAGCGACGATATTGCGTAATGTTTCAATCAGATCGTGCGATTGAAGAATCAGGGTGCTAATATCTTCAAGCGTGGTTATCCCCATTTTTTTACGTTGTTCCATGCATCCCCCGAAAGTACTGCCGACTGTTGCGAGTTTAAATTAAATTCATTTTTGGATTGTAACATTTTCTGCGAAAGGGGGGAAGTAAAGGGGGGGGAGAATTAGATTCAATTTTTATTCATCTAAACGTCAGTCTGTTGTTTCATCCCTGACAGGTTTTTTTTCATCGATGGTCACGGCTTTGATCTGTCCGACAAGATGTCCGGGAATCGCGACGCCTAATTGAATCAGATAGCCTGGCCCCAGATCGACCGGAAACAGGTCCGTCAATGCACCGCCAAGGTAGGTTCCATAGGCAGGGTAGAGAATCCGGTATGCCGACTTTTCGTCGGCGACCTGCTCTTTGTCGCGCAGATAGCCGATCGTGTCACCGGTCGCCTCCGCCTCATGCCAGAGTGCGACACCGGGGATAACATAGATTGCCGAATAGAGTCCTTTGTATGGGCGATTGTAAAGATCCTTGGCGTGTCCGCCTTCGTGCAGCAGAATTGCCGGATGATCTGAATAGATGCTGATGGTGTTGGTGTAGGGGTTGTAATTGTCGCCGCCAAAGACCCGCCCGGGGAGTATTGTATAGATCGTCGTACTCAGCAGACCAAATGTGGCGCGCCAGAAAATATTCATCGAACGGTTTTTAAAGAGCCGGCACCACTCTGCTCCGGGAGCGTATTGATTGATCCGCACCTTGACGTTATTCAGGTCGTTTTCCTGAAGATAGGTCTCCAGTACTTTGGCTGTTTCCGGGGATATATTATGATTTCCGATCCGCCAATCGAGCAGAATCAACTTTGACGGGAGAGAATAAATATTACCGAGTACATCAAGGATAATGTTTTTTTGACCGGTTTCAATCTGGGGTGTGTCGCGCCAGACCGGCATATTTCGATCCTCCTGAAGTCCACCGTATTGATAGGGAACCTTGGCGCAGCCACCGAAAAGCAGGGTGATGGTCAGGATCAAAAACGTTGCGTAACATCGGTGCTTCGAGGCTGGGGTGCATCTGGACATGGAGTCTCCTGAAACAATGAAATCCATATATTGATGGCATCAGATATGAACTCTATCAGTTTTTTTTGGCGAGAAGATCGTTCTCACAAAATAACGACTTATGCGACAGTTTCATCACAAAAGCCCTGCGGAAAACCGCAGGGCTTTTATTCGAATCGATAGAAATACTCAATTAAATTTTACGGACATTAGATGATTGCGGGCCTTTTTGGCCTTGAGTGACATCGAAAGTGACCCGGTCTCCCTCGGCAAGGGATTTAAAGCCGTCGCCCTGGATTTCCGAGAAGTGTACAAAAACATCGGGTCCATTGTCTTGTTCGATAAAACCAAAGCCTTTTGCATCGTTGAACCATTTTACCGTACCTTCTGCCATCTTCGCCTCCATGTTTCCCTGTGGGAACGTTTTTTGTTGTGTAAATCGAGATCGTCCGAAAAACAAAAAAAACAGAGAGTTCAAGTGGATCTGTTTGTCTGTTCAGTGCTGACACCATGTCGAGCTGATGACGAAAAACATACACAACCGTTTTGAATCTTTAGAAGATAACAGATTTTTTTACAAAAGCATAAAAAAGTGTTTTTAGTAAATGACAATATAGCCATGCGCCTTGGCAATTGCTGAGATTTCGAGAACATCGTTAATCTGATAAGATTCGCCATCTAAAATAAAGGTGTACCCTCCGGCAGGATTTTCTTTGGCCAGATCAATCAGATATTCAAAGCTTGCTGTTTTAACTGTTTCCATTCTCTCCTCCTTGCTAGCCGACTTCGTTGTAAGCACGTGCCCGAAATGCGACGCCAAGTTCATCCGCAACCTGTCGACAGGCATCGATGTCGAGCCCGGGGAGGGCGACCGCAGACGCCGTGACCGTCGGAATATATTTTTTTGCTTCCGTTAAAAATGTTTTGACGGCTGTATAACTCTTTTCGCCAAATTCGGAGCGGCAAATTTTTTGGTAGGTGGCTGCATCTGCGGCATTCAGTGAGACGGAGATAGAATCGACCAACCCTTCGAGCTCGGGAAGAATATTGCGTTGATGTACCAGATTTGCCTGACCATCTGTATTGATGCGCACAGTGACCTTTTGCTCCTTGAGTTTTTTTGCGACGGCCTTGACCAGGTCGAGCCGGATCAACGGTTCACCATATCCGCAAAAGACGACTTCTTCAAATCGTGACGGATCGCCGATGGCCGTCAGCACCTCGTTCAGATCCGGTTCGCTCTGCAGGCAGAGCTGATGTCCTTTGACGGTGAAATCGTTGAACTTTGCGCAGAAAGTACAGGCGTTGGTGCAGCGATTGGTGATATTGAGGTAGAGACTGTTCCGGATGGTATAGGCGATTCTTGTGCTTTGATCGACCGTGCCGATACCGAACAGCCGGTAGCAATTCAAAGAGGTGATCCGGGCGACGTCTTCAAGAGTTAACCCTTTTAGCACAGCCAGATACTCTGCCGTTGCCCGCACATAGGCCGGTTCATTCCGTTTCCCCCGCCACTGCTGTGGTGCGAGATAGGGGGCGTCTGTTTCAACCAGCATGACATCAATCGGCAGAGCGCGGGCCACATCGCGCAACGATTCGTTGGCGGGGTAGGTAATGGTCCCGGGAAAAGAGATATAGAAGCCGAGATCGACACATTGGCGCGCCATATTAATATCACCGCTGAAGCAGTGCAGAACACCGCCGATTTCAGAGGCCTTCTCCTCACGCAAGATCTGTAATACATCGTCGTGGGCATCCCGATCGTGGATAATGAGTGGGAGCTGCAGCTCCCGGGCGAGGCGAATCTGGTCGATAAATGCTTTTTTTTGACTGGCATGCGGGGAGTGGTTGCGATAGTAGTCGAGGCCGGTTTCACCGATGGCGACAACTTTGTCCGAAGTTGTTGTCAGCCGGCGAAGTTCGTTTAGCGCCTCTTTGCTGGCGGTTTCTGCATCGTGTGGATGGATACCGACGGATGCGTAGATTTGTGGATACTGTCTGGCCAGTTCGATGCTGCGTCGGGAGCTCTCCAGATCGCAGCCGACGGTGAGGATGGTATCGACCCCTTGCTCGGTTGCGCGTTGCAGGATCTCATTGAGATCGTCGGCAAATCGTTTTCCATCGAGATGGGCATGACTGTCTATGAGCGATAGAGACATGTTGTCTGATCCGAAAAGTAAAGGGGATAGTGCTCCCCTTTTTTTAAGTTGAGTTTTTCGCTTACGCCGTTTCGATCCTCGGGAAGAGCGGTTGCGCTTTTTCTACAGCCGTTCCGGCTTGCAGGCGACCCCAGTCGTCCTTCCCTTCCAAGGTGATATCTCTGTTCGTGTCGCCAAGCGTCAACAGGATGCTCTTTGCGGTATCGGGCAAGAAGGGTGCGACCAGCAAGGCGATCAACCGAACAGCTTCGAGCAGGTTATACATGACCGTTTCGAGCTGTTCTTTTTGCGCTTCGTCTTTGGCCAGGGCCCAGGGCGCCGTTTCATCGATATATTTATTCGCTGCGCTGATCAGGGTCCAGATCGTCTGCAACGCCTTGTTGAAGGCGAGAGCGTTCATCTGTTCGTCAACCGTTTTGACCGCTGCCGGAAATTGCGCAATAAAGGCGGCATCGATGGCCGATTCAACCGTTGCTGCTGGCAAAATCCCGTTAAAATACTTGGTTAACATGGCGGTGGAACGACTGACCAGATTACCGAGGTCGTTGGCGAGGTCCGAGTTGATCCGGTGTATCAGGGCTGTGTGCGAAAAATCACCGTCAAGGCCGAACGGGACTTCGCGCAGAAGAAAATAGCGAATCGCATCGACACCGTAAGTGTCGATCAGCATATGCGGCTCAACAACGTTGCGCAGGCTTTTGCTCATTTTCTGCCCCTCAACGGTCCACCAGCCGTGGGCAAATACTTTTTTCGGCAACGGCAAGCCAGCAGCGAGTAAAAATGTCGGCCAGTAGACGGCGTGAAATCTGAGAATATCTTTACCGATAACGTGGGCATCAACCGGCCAGAATTTTTCAAAATTGCCTTCCGTATCATCCGGGAAGCCAAGACCGGAAATGTAATTGGTCAATGCATCGAACCAGACGTAAAGCACGTGTCGTTCGTTCCCCGGAACCGGGATCCCCCAGGAAAAGGTCGTGCGTGAAATGGAGAGATCACGCAGCCCCTCCTTGAGAAAGCTGAGAATTTCATTTTTTCGTGAGCGGGGCTGGATGAAATCGGGATTCTCTTCAATGTGTTTGAGCAGCGCGTCAGAATACTTGCTCATGCGAAAGAAGTACGATTCTTCCTTGAGCTTGTCTGTCGGGCGACCGCAATCGGGACAATTACCGTCCATTAATTGTGTTTCAGTCCAGAATGTTTCGCAGGGTGTGCAGTACCAGTCCTCATATTCGCCGAGGTAGATGTCTCCCTTTTTCTCAATCCGGACAAAAAGCTCTGTGACCGCTCTTTTATGGCGTTCCTGGGTTGTTCGGATAAAGTCTGACTCTGCGATATTCAGTTTTTCCCAGAGGGATTGAAAACGTTTTACGACGCGATCGGCGAGTTCAAGCGGGGTTTCCCCTTGTGTCTGTGCGGCCCTCTCTACCTTTTGCCCATGTTCATCGGTGCCGGTCAGAAAAAAGACCTCGTAGTTGCGGGCACGTTTATATCGGGCAAGAACATCGCAGGCAAGGGTTGTGTAGGCATGCCCGATGTGCGGGACGTCGTTCACATAGTAGATCGGCGTTGTTATATAATATTTATTGACCATTTTTAAAACTCTCCTCTGACTTTACTCTGCGCTTCCCTCTGGTTTCGGACGTCTGCGATTCCGCCTGCGGCGCCTGCGTTTTGAAGCACTTGACGGGGTCTCGGTGTCGGCCAGAACGGCTTTGCCCGGACCCTGTGGCTTTTGCGCAGTCTTCAGATCAGGTTGTTTTTCTGCTGCTTTTGCTTTTTGATTCTCATTGGTAGACGAACTTCCACGCGGTTTGCGGCGGGTCGGTCTATCAACTCGTCCCTTTCCCTGCGTTTCAGTTCTGGCTGGAGCCGGTTTTCTCTCCGGGCGGCCGATCGATTGCGGAGCCGAGTCAGATTCCGGAAATTTTGCATCAGATTGTTGAAGATTGACAAATTCATCTTTGGTCAGTTTGAAACTGCGGCCATCATCAACGCGCAAAGTGATCTGTTGCCGCAAAACATCCGTATCGGAAACCCGGGTTTCATGCCCGTCAACATCCATCCTGTGGCCATTTTTCGGCATCCCTTTGCGTTGTCTGCAGTAGGTTTCATATTCGTAGCCGAGACAACAGAGCAGGCGGCCACACTGACCGGATATTTTATTCGGATTAAGGGCCAGCTGCTGTTCTTTGGCCATTTTTACAGAGACGGGAGAAAATTCGGTCATGTACGAACAGCAGCAGAGTTCACGACCGCAGATCCCCATTCCGCCAATCAGTTTAGCTTCGTCTCTGACGCCGATCTGGCGCATCTCAATCCGGGTGTGAAAATGCTGGGCCAGATCCTTGACGAGTTCGCGAAAATCGATGCGACCATCTGCGGTGAAATAAAAGACAATTTTAGAGCCGTCAAAAAGATACTCGGCCTTGACCAGTTTCATTTCGAGGTTTCGCTCACGAATCCGTTCCCTGCAGTAATGCAGAGCGGTCTCTTCGCGAGACGCATTGGCCGCTGACATCGCCAGATCTTCATCCGTTGCCACCCGCAAAACAGCTTTCAGCCCTTTGGGGGTCTGACTCTCATCTTTTTCGACCGGAGGGACAACAACAATTGCCAACGCCCGGCCACGATCCGTCTCGACGATAACCCGATCCCCCTTCTTCAGAAGGAGATCTTTGGCATTGAAATCGTACTGTTTTCCGGCGATCCGGAATTTTAGCGTCACTATTTGTGTCATATTAAAATGCCTGCCCGCGCCTTGTATAAGCCAAAAGTGTAAAGAGAACACGATGTAAGAGACTTGTCAACTGCTCTCATCAACAAGCATCAGGCGGCAAGGCGCAGTAGCAGTACCTCCAGGTTAAGTTGCGGATTTACGTTGCGTTCATGGTTGCGCTGACATTCGTTCAGGGCATCAAGCTTATTGAGAATTGATCCGTTATCTTCTCTGGCCGCAATGCGCCTGATTTTTTCCTGAAGATCGATATTGATCAGCGACTCCAGAGGGCGGTTGTGACGATAAAGAAGGAGATCACGATAGAAAGCCTGAAGGAGTTCCAGCGTCTGCGGGATGGTCTCTTTCTCGGTCGATAACTCTTTGGCAAGCTCCATTAAAGGCAAGATGCTTCCAGCAGAGAGCGCCGTGACCTGTTTTAAAATTTCAATCCGTCTTTCCAGGTAGATCGTCGGATCACGATCCAGCGCCATTTGAAAGCTGCCGTCGGCCAGGGCGGCTATAATATGGGCCTCTTTTTGATCGTATCCACGCTGTTCGATAAGGGTCGATTCGATACAGGATTGCGGCAGTCTGGCAAACGGGAGGCGTTGGCATCTGGAGAGGACGGTGGTCAAAAGTGCCTCTGGCCTGGCCGAAATGAGAAGGATCAAAGTCTCTGCCGACGGTTCCTCAAGTGTCTTCAAAAGGGAATTGGCTGCCGCCGGGTTCATTTTGTCGGCCTGATCGATCAGGCAGATCCGCCGTGTCGATTCGACCGGCTTAAATGCGAGGGTTTTTTGCAGATTTCTGATCTGCTCGATTTTTATCTGTTTTCCGTCTGGCTCAAGGATATGCAGGTCCGGATGATTGTTGTGATCGATCTTGCGACAAGGGATACAGTCTCCGCACCCGGTCGCCTCCGCACAGAAGACGGTTCGGGCCAGAGCCAGGGCGGTCAACCGTTTGCCGACCCCCTGCGGCCCTTCGAACAGATAGGCGTGGGCCAATCGGTTGTGGGCAAGGGTACGGCGCAGAAACTCTTTTTGCCGGTCATGTCCAATGATTTGGTCGAAGGTCATAAAGCTTGTCCGTATTGAAGTTTGGCTGCAATAATCGTCTGGATGCGTGCGGCTACGGTCTCGGTATCGCCATTGGCATCGATGACGCAAAACCGGTCTTCGGCTGCGGCCAGAAGGAGGTATCCATCACGGATGCGACGGTGGAAATCAAGATTCTCCTGTTCAAAACGGTTTTCATCCGGACCGGTCGTGATCGCGTTGCGTTCCCGGGCCCGGGTGAGACCAATCTCGGGATCAAAATCGAGCAGGAGCGTCAAGTCCGGTACGATTCCGAGTGTTGCCAGAGAGTTGATCTGGGTGATCAGAGGGAGAGCCAGACCTCGTCCAAAGCCTTGATAGGCCAGAGTTGCATCGCTGAATCGATCACAAAGGACAACGCGACCTTGTTCAAGGGCGGGTTGTATGATCTGCGCCACGTGCTGGGCGCGTGCAGCCGCGTATAGCAACAGTTCAGCTTGTTCGTTCATGGCACTGTTGGCTGTGTCGAGTAAAATGGCGCGAATTTTATCGGCAATCTCACAGCCGCCAGGTTCCCGGGTCACAACCGGGGAGAGATCGAATTCTGTGGAGAGCCAGTGCGAGAGCCGCGTGATCTGTGTCGACTTGCCGGAGCCCTCAATCCCTTCAAATGTAATAAACATAAAATTATAGAGTTCGTTTAGGTAAGATGCTCATTTGCTTAATTGGGCATTATACGGCTCGACCCTGGGCGAAGCAAGAATAAAGGGGGTGATAACAGCGGTTCTTGTTGAACAACTCAGGCTGCTCCAGTATACTTCCAAAAATTATCTAAAACTAAAAAGAGGTTGTTGATGGATCCTTTGCTCGAAGCTTTGCAAAAGCGCCTCGGCTACTGTTTTTCTGACAAGGCTCTGCTCAGCAGGGCGTTGACGCACAAGTCATACAGTAACGAGAATCCGAATGGTGCCCTTACCTGTAATGAAAGGTTGGAGTTTCTCGGTGATGCCGTTCTCGATCTTGTGATCAGTCAGGAGACTTTTGAAAAATATACGGATCTGCCGGAGGGGGAACTGACGCGGATCCGGGCTGAGCTGGTCAGTGAAAAGAATCTTTCGATGTTGGCAAAAAGATTGGAGATCGGTCCTTGTCTGCTGTTGGGGCGGGGAGAACGGCGCAGCGGCGGTGAGCAGAAGAGCAGCCTTTTGGCAGATTCCGTCGAAGCGTTGTTCGGTGCAATTTTGTGCGACAGTGATTATCTTACGGTTCGATCGGTGGTCTCTGTCTTGTTTACAGAGGCGATTGTTTGCGCTGCCCGCAAAGAGTATGATGTCGACCATAAAACCATCCTGCAGGAGATCTGTCAGAGCAGATATCGTAAACCGCCGGTCTATCAGCTTCTGAGCGCTACGGGCCCCGATCATCAGAAACAGTACGAAATCGAAGTTCTGCTTGATGGTGAGTCGGTCGGGCGTGGAACCGGTCGTTCAAAAAAAGCGGCTGAACAGCAGGCAGCTGAGTCTGCACTTGAACAGTTGAATCGCTGAACGTGAAGATTTTCCCGATTTTTATTCCGAATCTCGGCTGTCCGGGCGGATGTCTATATTGTGATCAGAGACTGAATAGCGGGGTGGCGCAAGCTCCGACCCCGGAAGAGATTGCGGAGCGGCTGAAACAGCAGTTGCCGGAAGCGGGTCTCGATCAGATCGCCTTTTATGGGGGGTCTTTTACCGCTCTTTCTCTCTCTCTTCAGAATAACTACCTGCAGGCGGTGCAGCCGTTCCTCGGGAGTGGACAAGTCGATAGTCTACGTATTTCGACCCGCCCGGACTGTATCGATGGCGCGTCTGCTGCCCGCTTGCGACGTTTCGGGGTGAAGACGGTCGAGCTTGGCTGTCAATCTTTTTCTGATCGGGTGCTGGCGGCCAGTGGCAGAGGGTGTCGAGCTGATAGTTTTCCCCTTGCGGTTACGGTTTTGCGCGATGCCGGTCTGTCTGTCGGTATTCAGCTGATGCCCGGTCTTCCGGCCGGGACAGATGACGAAGCTCGCAACTCTCTGTTAAGTGCGCTGATGTTGAAACCGGATTTTTTAAGGATCTACCCTACGGTCGTTTTGGCCGGAACCCGGCTGGCAATCGACTGGCAGGATCGCCGTTACCGGGCGATGAGCCTGGATCATGCGGTTGATCTTTGTGCCGATCTGGCCTTGATCTGTCACGAAGCAGAGGTGCCGGTCATTCGTTTCGGGCTCCAGGCTTCGGTCGATCTCGATGCCAATGGAGTTCTGGCGGGTCCTTATCACCCGGCTTTCGGTCAGCTGGTGCAGTCTTCTCTCTGGCTGCGTGCCATGAGGAGACTGCTGGCCGGTCGTCAGACGCATGTTATACAGGTTCATCCGCACGACCTTTCAACGGCTCTTGGTCAGAGACGAAGCAATCTGGGTCGACTGCATCAGCAGAACCCTGATCTGACTATTGAACCTTGCAATATGTTAACGCGTGGGCAGATACAGATAGAACAGACAACGGTAGAGATGATGGCCTTCGCGGCCGGGACGGGTGACAGGTTTGAGTGAAAATAAAGATTACAGATCAGGATTTGTGTCGATTGTCGGTCGCCCCAATGTTGGAAAATCGACACTTCTGAATCAGATTCTCGGGCAGAAAATTGCGATTACGACCGATAAACCACAAACAACCCGAAATCGGATTCTCGGCATTCATACGCTCGACGATGCACAGATTCTGTTTCTCGATACACCGGGAATCCATAAAGGGGAAGGGCGTTTAAGTCGTTTCATGGTCTCTCAGGCCACGTCGGCCTGTTCCGGTGTTGATCTGGTCATGTTTCTGGTTGATGCGACGGCCCGCTCCGGCAGTGGTGATTCGTTTGTGCTTGATATCTTGCGCAACAGCAAGATACCGGTCATCCTGGTCATCAACAAGATCGATCTGGTCGCGCGCGAAAGTCTGTTGCCGTTGATTGACACTTATTCCAAACTGTTTGATTTCGTCGAAATTTTTCCGATTTCAGCCGCCAAAGGGGAAGGGACTGAAGAGCTGGTCGCAAGGATTCGCGAACTTCTCCCGCCGGGAACCCCCTATTATCCAGAAGATATGATTACGGATCTTCCGGAACGATTTATTGCGGCTGAAATGATTCGGGAGCAGATTTTGAACCAGACCCGCGATGAAATCCCGTACGGGGTGGCAGTTGAAGTTGAATCGTTTGAAGAAAAACCGGAGAAGGGGCTGGTTGTAATCGGTGCGGTGATCCATGTTGAGCGGGACAGTCACAAGCGGATTATTGTCGGCAAACAGGGGAGCCGCCTTAAAACCATCGGAAAATCGGCGCGGCTCGAAATTGAAAAACTGCTCGATTCGAAGGTCTATCTCGAACTTTTTGTTCATGTGCAGAAAAACTGGACCGAATCCGCGCATCAGCTGAAGCGGTTCGGATACGAGTGATGGTGTCAGAACAACACGATCGAACGGCAGGATAAGGTTTTGTCTGAACCTTTGTTATAATCCTGAATCTACAATTCAGTGCAGTCGTAAAAAAAACGGCACCTGGACAGAGGAAAAAATAATAATGCTTCCCATTGTTGCTATTGTCGGCCGCCCGAATGTTGGCAAGTCGACCCTGTTTAATCGTCTGCTCGGTGAGCGACGGGCCATCGTTGAGGATTTCCCGGGGGTGACCAGGGATCGAAATTATGCTCTGGTCAGCCGTCATGAGAGACCCTTTACCTTAATTGATACCGGCGGTTTCGAGCCGGTCAGTGAAGATCGACTTCTTGTTCAGATGCGTGAACAGTCACAGCTCGCCATCGAAGAAGCGGATGTTATTCTGTTTGTCATGGATGGTCGGGAGGGGGTTACACCGGCGGATCATGAAGTGTGTAAAATGCTGCGGCAGATTAAAAAGCCGGTTCTGTATGTCATCAATAAGGTGGATGGTGATCGTCAGGAGGATGAAGCGGTCGAATTTTACGAACTCGGCATCGATGATCTGATAACCATATCGGCTGAACATGGCCGCGGTGTCGGCGAACTGGTCGATCGGATTGTCGGATTTTTGCCGGAGGGGGACGATGATCAGGAGGTTGAAGGCGAAACCCGGCTGGCGATCATCGGTCGGCCAAACGTCGGAAAATCGTCTCTGGTTAACAGGATTCTGGGGAAAGAGCGCGTTGTCGCCAATCCTCTGGCCGGTACAACCAGAGATAGTGTCGATTCGCCCTTTATGTATAATAAAAAACGGTACGTGTTGATCGATACCGCCGGTATAAGGCGTAAGGGGAAAGTGAGTCAGAAGCTGGAAAAGTATAGCGTGATCCAGGCGCTAAAGGCGATGGATCGGGCACATGTTGTGTTGGCTGTTGTCGATGGGTCCGCCGGGATCATCGATCAGGATATGACGATAGCGGGCTACGCTTTTGAGCGTGGCCGGGCGGTTATTCTGGTGGTGAATAAATGGGATCTGGTCGAGAAGGATCACGGCACGATGAAGGAGTTTACGAAAGATCTGCGTGATCGGTTCAGTTTTCTCGGCAATGTTCCGATTCTGTTTGTGTCGGCGTTAACCGGGCAGCGGGCGGCAAAAATAATTCAGGATGTCGAGATGGTGGCAGAACAGTTTAATCGGCGTATCTCGACCGCCCCGTTGAATGCGGCTCTTCAAGAGGCGATTGAGGCCCATCAGCCAGCCATCTACAAAGGGCGGCGACTCAAGTTTTTTTACATGACCCAGACAGCGGTCAGACCCCCGTCGTTTGTTGTTTTTGTCAATCAGGCTGAAGGGGTCCATTTCTCTTATCAACGTTATCTTGTTAACAAAATTCGTGAGGCGTTTGGTTTTGTCGGAGTTCCGTTGCGAATCGAATACCGTGATCGCGAACGCAGGGGTTAAATCACTTTACTTTGTTTGTTTGGGTGGGATATAGTAAATCTGTTTAATATTCAGCTGTTAGATTGGTCATTTGTCTGTTCGATGGCCTGTTTATGGAGTCGTGATATATGAGTCTTGTTGGAAACCTGGAAGACCTCGGTCTCGGAGAAATTCTGCAGATCGTCAGTCTCAGTCGAAAATCGGGAGTTTTGACTCTCGATAGTTCAGGACGTACCGGCAAGGTTACGTTTCTGGACGGTCAGGTTATCCGTGCGACCACCAGTGCCAGTCGTGTAAATCTGGGAGATCTTCTTGTCCGGCGTGAGCTCGTCGATGTTGATACGCTGAAAAAGGCGCTGTTTATTCAGCGTAACAGTGAAAATCCACCCCGGCTCGGAGTTATCCTGGCCGAAAAATTTGCGGTCCCTGCTGATAAAATAGAAGAAGTCGCCAAAGAACAGATTGAGAAGATTGTTTACAGCTTCTTTACCTGGAATGAAGGCTCTTTTTCGTTCGATCTCGGTGAAACGAGCGTTCTGGCTTCAGGTAACCTGAATCCGTTGCAGTTCATGGTCGATTCCGGTCTTAATCCTCAATGGCTGGCGATGGAGGGGAGCCGAATCCTGGACGAAAAGGCTCATAAGGGGGATTCTCTTGAATTGGAAGATGAGGGGCCGGTTCTGGATGTCGTCGATCTGCTTGGTGAGGAGGGGGCGGCTGAACTGAAAAAGGTGGCAGCGGCTTCTGACGCTATTCCGGATTCCAAGAAGAAACTCCCGGATGAACCGGCGCTGACGCCTGCTTTTGTCGGTAAAACTGTCTATCTGGTCGATGATGATCAATTGACGGCACAGGTTGTTGCCAGGCGCCTGCGGGAACAGCGCCTTGATGTCAAAGTCTTTACGAGCGCCAAAGATTTTATTGCTGCGCTCACCAAGGGTGTGGCGTCGCAGGAGTTCCCCTTGCTGCTCGTTGATCTGATCATGCCGAAATGTGACGGTACCGGTATTCTGGGTGGGGTCGAAATTATTCAGATAGTAAAAAGTGATTTCAAAGATCTGACCCTGCTGCTGATGAGTGATCATCCCACCCCGGAAGTTGAACAGAAGTTGGCCCGCTTTCAATTGCCGGCGCTGCTTCCGAAACCGCGCAAGAACGAACTGAATGATGATGCCGGTCAGAAGATGTTGACCGCGCTGGCGCAGACGGTCTTCTCTTTTGCCGCCCCTGGTCTTTCATCTGTTGTGGAAGATACGGATGTTGACAACGGGTATCATTTCGGGTTTGAGCTTCTTAAGGAAGTTAACGATGCGGATCTTCAGGCCAGTCCGGGTAAAATACTGCCGACGCCGGGGATTCATCTTCTCGGCGGTATGTTGCAGGAGCTGAACAACCCCTCTTTAGG
>JACUTX010000293.1 GCA_014859615.1 Desulfuromonadales bacterium
TAATACGATACGGTGTCGCCTGATACTTGTAAAGATGGCGAGCCAGATACTGTCCGGCGTTTGAGGTTCCGTCATCCTGGTATTCAGCTGCCAGTTCATAACGGTTTGTAGCTCTGTTCATGGAAATATGATCAGCAAACCACATCAGGCGACCACGCCAGACGGTGCCATCAACCACAACACGGTCACTGTTCACAGCGCTGGCAAAAAAACCAGTCCGACTCATCGGCGTAATGTAATCGGTTACATCGGCTTCCGACTGCCCACTGCCGATCAACAACAACGATTCGATTCCGGTCCGGGACCTCGGGGTAATCTGCTTATCAATATTAAATCGACCAACCGCCTCAACCAGGTCGGTGTCCAATACAGTCCCTGTAGTCGGCGGTACAGCATTAAAATACCCCAGAGAGAGACTGGCGAAACTGTTCAGAGCCGATCTGGCATCACGATTTGTAAAATATTCCAGCGCTGACCGGGCCGCCCACCCATCCCCTTCATCACCAAACTTTTTTTCGGCCTCTAACTCAGAAGCAACCGTAAATCTGCGGGTTTTGTTCGTCTCCCAGCGCCCTTTTGAATAGAGGTCATTCTCGTCACGCTCAAGATTAATCGGCGCAAAAGGACGATTGGTTTTTTCCGCAGTCCCGACAAATCTGAATCGCCAGGAATTATCCCTATCCGGAGTCCCCTGGGCATAAACAGGGATTTGCGCAAAGCGCTCCAATTCAGCAGCTTTTTCCCAGCGCCAGAAGCGTGAAAAAATTGATGAAGACCAGTTCCGTCGCTGCGTTTTTGTAAAAAGATTGATCGAATATCTGTTTTCATCGACATCTGAAATGTTTGGATTTAATTCTGTGGTATAACTTGCATCAACTGACAACTGTATCCAGTTGGTCAGGTTGATCCATTCACGGCGCATCGACTGATTGACCGTGCCGAGCATATAGGTTCGAATTTCGGAATCGAGTAACGGGTTATATTTATCGCGATGGTCCATAAACCGATAATGAAACCAGTTATTCTTTTTGTTCAGAGAGACAAAGGCAAGCTCACGGTCGACGTAATCTTCCGGTGTCCGCGACTCCAGATCCTGTACTCTGGTCTCACGATAATCGACATAAAGCTTCGGCAGACTGGAGAGAATACTGCGATAACGCCCCAGATAACTCCCGTTTTTAATCCCGATAATCATCGATGCTCCCATCTCAAAACGATGGCCATCAATCACATCACCGATAATATTCGAGTCCAGGACGCTCGACCTCTGCGGGGCGAGAGTATATTCATCCATCCAACCGGGATTAAAAAAGGTATCTTCTTCGAACTGGCTTGCAGCGATATCACGGGCATAAGCATTTAAACGAAAAGGGAGGCCACCCGGGGCAAAAGTGACTTCGCCCCGATAGAGGAGTTTTCCGGACGAAACAGAATAATCGTGATTGACGCCGTTGATGACAACGTCAGAATTGAGGGCTAGCCACTCACCACCGAGCATCAGATTATAGTCCCCGGCCCTTCCATCCATAAACAGGCCCTTACGAGAGACAAATAACTCGTATCTCTGCGCGAAGTGGGACATGTCAGACTCTTCCACTCCCCCCTCTTCCGACTCATAATGGCCGTAATCGAGCTCAATCCCCCCCCCCACATCGCACAGAGCGACAGAAGAAAACAGAACCAGAAACAGAGCTGTTAGAGATAAGATACGTGATAAGGACATCAAAATTCCATTGCACAGTTTTGAGGTTTGGATAAACCGTTCGGCTACTCAGCAGACAGCGAGCCAAACCTGCAAAAATTGTGCAAATATTATGCCTGAATATAAAGAATCTCTGATACAACGCCAAAGTGCGGGCAGCGCCACATTGACTCGACAATGCTGAACGCTACAAATAGTAATACAAAGTCAAATCACTTAAAAACAGACTGTCATACGACACAATACGCAGATCAGCAATCTCTTCTAATAGATCACTTCTGGTGACACTTCTGACACAACATCATCGCCGAAGTTACATCATCGGGGAAGAACTTGCGATTGGCTCCGCCGTGTGGATTATGACAACTCGCGCAGGTCATCTCTTTTGCGGGAGCGAGTGGATCAGGCACCCCGCCCAGAGGGTGCGGATTGCTGCTGCGGACGACATGCGAATCAAGATTGACGGCAGAATGGCAACCGATACAGACCTCATTGGTTGCTCTGAACATCTGGCCGGAATAGTTCGTTGCATGCGGATCATGACAGACCGAACACATCCCGATTGCAACCGGACCATGCACAAAAGCATCCTTTTGAATCGACGCAAATTTATCTTCGTGACACTCTATACAAATTTTCATATCACCACCGACAGGCTTGTAGCGCGAGGGGGTGCTGTTTGGGTCATGACAGAAAACGCACTCATAAACACCCGCCGGCCCGTGCACATATTCACGGTCCAGCATCCGGTAATGGCAGGAGCCGCAGGGATTAAGCCCCGCAGACGACTGATTAAGCTGTTCAGAGGTCGGATTCATATTATGGCAGGGGAGACAGAGCGCCTCACGCTGCGGAGTGTGCATCACATAGGGGCGATACCCGGACGGTGCCCGTTCATACGGATCTTCGCGATAATAAATATCCGACACAACCTCCGTAATAACTTTTCCGGTCGTATCATGCCCATAAAGAACAACTTTGTTTTTTCCGGGTGCAAACTCAGGCACAACCTTGACAAAATCATTACCGCCCTGGGCTGCCCGGGTCTGAACCATATCGTAGACTTCACTTTTGACACCATTGATCGCAATAGACAACCCCTGTATATTACCGGTCTTGATCACCATGAGATGAGAATAAGGGATCCAGGTTTTATCTTCAGGGTAGAGCAGTTCCAAAGCAAAAGCCTGCGAAAAAACAGAAAACAAAACTGTCCCCAGGATACAAACAGAAATCGCTATTTTTATAGTCTTCATCAAAACGCCCTAAATTT
>JACUTX010000294.1 GCA_014859615.1 Desulfuromonadales bacterium
GGCGGCTCTGGTCAACCTGCCGGGGATCAGCCTGCTGGCACGCGGCAGCTACTGGATGTTTGCCCGAACCCGTAAGTTTCTCCCCAAAAGATCTTCAGCCTGCGAAGGCGATTCCTGCAATCTGCATTAAGGCTGGCCAGCTTAATAACTACTTGTCATACTGTTTTGACTTTTCAGTCATCGTTTTCTTCTGCTCGGAACTGTTTGAAACCCCCTCCATAAAAAGTCCGGCGATGTAGATAATCAACACAAGAACCAAAAGGAACAAAGAGAGCTTGGACATCGCTTTTGTTTTGAAAAAAAACAGCATAAGAATGACGACCAGAATGGCAATTACGTAGAGAGGGTAAGTGTGGTAGAAATTGGTCAACAGTGCGACAATTCTTTCAAGATACATCGATTCCTCCAAGTTTGTATTTGCACTAATCTAGCATAATCAGAGCAAGAATAGATATCGGTCTGTCACTGTTTTTCTTCAGGTCAGGTGAGCTGCGGGGCGCTGCGGTTAACGGCGGCAGCGCAAACGGCGGCAGCGCAAACGGCGGCAGCGCAAACGGCGGCAGCGCAAACGGCCGCCGCGGTGAAAAAGGTCGCACTATTTTTGTCGCGACCGGGAAGATTACCGCAGAGTCCGATTGCATCCGGCGCGGTTTTATTAATATTTGATTTTTTAAGGTTTTTCGTGATTACAACCGGACTGATCTATCTCATCCTGATTTTTAGCCTCTACGTTATTGTTTTTCGCAAGGATGCCATGCGGGGTCGCCAGAGTCTTCTTGCGGCGCGCCAGACGCTCTGGCGGATGGCGCCTTTGCTCCTGGCGATCTTCGCCCTGATCGGACTGTTTCAGGAGTTTGTCCCGACCGAGATGATCCAGACCTGGCTCGGTGCGAAGAATCACCTGCTGTCACTGTTGACCGGTGGATTGATCGGAGCGATAGCGATCGGTCCTCCGGTTGCCGCCTTTCCGATCGCCGGCTCGTTCATTGCAACCGGCGCCTGGCCGCCGGCCGCCGCGGCATTCATCGTATCGTGGGTCTCGGTCGGGGTCGTCACTCTGCCGGTCGAAGCGCACGTTTTCGGCTGGCGATTCGCCCTCTGGCGCAATCTCATCACCTTTATTGCGGCGCTTCTGATCGGCCTGCTGATCGGAGGGCTGGTATGATGATCCTGCGCTGGTTCGCCGCTCAATGGCTGGTGAGCGTCGTGCTGATCCTCTACCTCTGGGCCGGATGGGCGGCGCCGGAAAGAACAGTCCGGGCTCTGCAATCCGGCGGCAGTCTGCTGCTGTCGGTGGCGCTCTTAATCGCTGCCGTGATGGGGCTGGTCGGGTTGATCCAGATCTGGATCAGCCGCGACGCCGTGGCGCGCCTCCTCGGCAAAGAGGGGGGGGTCAAGGCGCTGCTCCTTGCGGCACTCTGCGGCACGCTGCTGATCGGTCCCCCCTACATTATCTTTCCGCTGCTCATGACCGTGCGCAAGCACGGCGCGCGCTGGGCCGTGATTACGATCGTGCTGGCCGCCTACGCCGTCAAGCTGCCGATGATCCCGCTTGAAGTCGGTTTTCTCGGCTGGCCCTTTTCGCTCGGCCGATCATTTCTTACCCTGCTCTTTGCCATCCCGACCGGATTGCTGGTGGAACGATTGATGGGTGATTCTCCCGATCATGAATATTTAGATCATGGGCCTGGTTCAGTCTGATTTTAAGATTCAAATTGCACGCTGTGACCAATATGATGTCATAAGTCATTTTATGCACATTATTTTGGTCAATTATTACCTGTCGGTTAAATGAACCTGCTAAGGCACTTGACAGAAAACTCCGCCACAATTATAAATACAATTATACTTTAAAATTTACCCCGATGAGGTGAGATTATGGGTCAAGTCACGATCTATCTCGACAATGAGACTGAACATAAATTGAAAGAAGCGGCAAAATCGAGCCAGTTATCCGTCAGCAAATGGATTGCCGGGGTTATCGAAGAAAAGATACAAACGGAATGGCCTCAAGATATCGTCACGTTGGCAGGGAGCTGGAAAAATGATTTTCCAACCATCGAAGAAATAAGATCAGACATTGGTCATGACTCGCACAGGGAGGAACTTTAAAATTGTATCTTCTTGACACAAATACACTGATTTATTTTTTCAAGGACATGGGTAATGTCGCAAGGGCATTGCTGTCTAAATCCCCCAAGGATATTTCTATCCCCTCTATTGCCCTTTACGAACTCGAAGTCGGAATCGCGAAATCAAATAATCCCCAAAAAAGAAAACAACAGTTAGAAGCACTCATATCACGCATTGTCGTTTTACCTTTTGCCACAAAAGAAGCCGCAGCGGCGGCAGTGATCAGGGCAAAACTGGAAAACTCAGGCAGACCAATAGGCCCGTACGATACGCTTATTGCGGGAATTGCCTTGAGTTCAAATGCGACATTGGTGACCCATAACACCAAAGAATTCAGCCGAGTTGAAGGGATAAGCATTGAAGACTGGTATTGAAAGACCAAGTCATCTCAGACCGTTCTATTAATATCTAATCTACGGATTGCGAAATCGGTTCGGTTGATCCTTTGAAAAAGAACGAGGCTTTTTGGAAGATGTTAGAGAGGGGAATTAAATAAACCCCGGAACTCCTATGGCGGCGACTTGATTTGAAGAAGGGTAGTATGAGAAAGCTGAAGAATCTTTCAGTATACACATCAACTCGATAGAAGCATTCGAGGAAGAAAGAGAGAGACGGTAAACTGGTAGCTTTGAGTAAATAAAGGGGAGCCCCCCCCTAGAGCGGGCATGGGAAGCGTTGGTTCGATTTGATGTGTCATGGTCAACGGAGTACTTTCGTGTGACTATTATGCTGACAACAAAATCCTGATTGCAGCGATTACTCATTGTACTTTGCGCTGCTTATCCTGTGTTGATTCCCACAAAAAACGGATCAGAAGAGTCGAGATATTTTCAGTTTGAG
>JACUTX010000295.1 GCA_014859615.1 Desulfuromonadales bacterium
CGAGGCGATGAAGTATCAGCAGCAACTCAACATTTACTCCCTTCTCCTCGGTCGCCTGTTTCCCTCCAGCCAGATCCGCTGCGGCCTCTATTTCCCTTTGATTGACAGCTTTATAGACGTCACCGTTTAGCCCCTCTTTTTGTCTTCCAGATTTGTAACTATTCAGCACCTGCCAAAAGGATGTCATTACCGAGGGGGTAATCAAAGAATCCAGCTTTTAAAGCCATGGATCCCCGATAAAATCATTTTCGGGATGACAGAATTTCGAATTACTGACAAGAGTGCTGAACAGTTACGATTTTTTGTAATTATTCAGCACCCTGTTCAAATCGCACAACATGTGGGCTACTGCTGTTGTCGAAGGGAAGTTAAGTGACAACGTTGGACGCAGACAAAAGCTGTAGACCGCATGTTGTAATAGAAGTACTGAACAGTTACCCAGATTTTTTATCGATTTCGCTCCAGTAAAGAGCTATCAGCAAGGATCGTGTTCAATTTTTGACCCGTTCGCGGCTAAATAAATCTGATTATTATTTTTAACTGTCTGTTTTATATGCGTTAGTTGTCTGTTGACTTTGGAACAGACAGTGATAATTTTTCAGTGAGAGCAGGTTAATGGTCAACTTTTTTGTCCGAGAAAGGAGTGCCGCAATGGAACTGAATTTATTAAAAGAGATGGAAGGTCTGCGTCGGGAGATCGATGATGCCTTTAGAGGATTTGGGATAGGTCGGTTTCTGGAGCCGTCCTTTCTCCCCGGCATCAGCACCGCCAGGTTTCCACAGGTCAATCTCTCGCGCGACACCAATAATCTTTACGCTGAGGTGGTTTTACCGGGGCTCAGCGCCAAAGATCTGGAGCTGTCGGTCATGCGAAATGTATTGACCCTTTCAGGCGAACGGAAGAGTGAGGTGCAGACCGACAGAATCTGGCATCGTCGCGAACGTGGAACCGGCAGGTTCATGCGGACGATCGACTTGCCGACTGAAATCGACACGAACAAGGTTTCGGCCAAGTTTGAGAATGGTCTGCTTCTTGTCACCCTCCCGATTGTGGAGCAGGCGAAACCGAGAAAAATCAGTGTCAAAGTCGGTTAAAAGCAAACGATACAACTATTGGAGGTGTGACCATGGGACAAAAAGATATTTCCTTGAGTGGGAACCACGAAATGGCGGAGCGTGAGCAGACTCCTGCCTACAATCTCCGTCCAGCGGTTGATATCTATGAAACCGATGAGGGACTGACCCTGGTGGCCGATCTCCCGGGGGTCACCAAGAAGGAGTTGCACATCGATATCGATCAGGGACTTTTGACGATAAAGACCGACGCTTATCAACCGATGACCGGCGAGTCTATCCGGCGGGAGTTTATTCATGGCAAGTTTTTCCGCCAGTTCCAGATTCCGGAAGAGGTCGATGAGGAGAAGTTTCTGGCTGAAATGGAGAATGGGGTTCTGACTCTGCAGATGCCAAAATCTGAGGCCGCCAGACCGCGTCGGATCGAAATTCATTAACGCAGTTGCATGGAAAGGAGTAATTAATCATGTCACTTCGAGATCTTGTCCCTTGGGGTCGCGATAAGGAGATGATGGCGGAGAAAGATTTTGAGTCTCCTCTGAAGCGGCTGCACTGGGGTATAAACACGCTGTTTGATGACTTTATTGAGGGCTTTGACTGGCCAGAGGTCACAGAAAAGGGGGTTCTGATACCCCGTATCGATGTCGCCGAAACCGACAAGGAGGTCACCGTCACAGCAGAGATGCCGGGGCTGGATGAGAAAGATATCGATATCTCTCTGGAGCTGAATTCGCTTGTCATCCGCGGTGAGAAAAAAACAGAGACAGAGAGCAAAGAGAAGCACTACAGTCAGGTTGAGAGGACCTACTCCTCCTTTTACAGAACGATCCCGCTCCCTTATAAGGTCGATGACAAAAAAGTCAAGGCGACGTACAAGAAGGGGCTTCTCACTGTTCATCTCCCGATATCGGCGGATGCGACCCGGCAGCACAAGCGGATTGAAATTCGCTGAAGGGAACTGTCGTTGTCATGATGATGTGGTGTGCCTCTTCTGATCGGGGGTGCACCTTTTGTTTGCCCGGCTTAAGGCTGCTGAGGGTGGGCAGTTTCCTGTTTTTGGACATAAACTCCAGATTGGTTGGGATGTTTTGGTATAATTGCGACATGGTACGATTTAAAGGAGGTTCATAATGAATCGGTTTATCTCCATCACTGCTGTTTTGTTCTGGATCGCAAGCAGCTGTTACGGCATTGCCGCAGAGAGTTTTGACGTTCTTGATGAGGCAGAGAAAAAGGCGGTCTCTGACACGTTTCAGTATGCGCTGGAAAACAATCCGTCAGGACAGGCTTCTACCTGGGTCAATCCGGATAATGTCTATTCAGGAGAAATCAAGCCGATAAGAACCTATCAAAACAGTCGTGGCGAACCGTGTCGAGAATTTACCCAGATAATTATCATCGATAATCGGGAAGAGATCGGGTACGGGACAGCCTGCCGACAACCCGATGGGGGTTGGCAGATCGTTGCCGGGCAGGTCCCCTCAACTGTTCTTGCCGGGATTAAACCGGCCGAAAATCGAACTATCGTCTATATTAATGCCACACCGTGGCCTAACTATTTTCTTTATATTTATGGTGCGCCATACGGTGTGTGGTCTCCATATGACTATCCGAATTCTTTCTTCTTCAGCTTCAATCATGTCTACCACAAAGGGCGCTATTATCGACGGTCTGCCGAGCCCGCCCCTCATCATTACAACCGGTTTAATCTTTCACCAAATATTCGAACTGATTACGACCGGTACAGACGTCGTCCACAGGGGCGCGACAGAGAAGGGGGAGTTGACCGGCCGTTCTGGCGAAGTGCGCCCCGAACCCGACAAGGGATAGAGAGAGAATATCGGGATGAAACAGAGAATCGGAGTCGGCGGCGAAGTGAAAGTGGTGAGAGGCGTTAA
>JACUTX010000424.1 GCA_014859615.1 Desulfuromonadales bacterium
AGCAGACCAAAATCGACGGCGATGATGTTGTGGCCGTGGTCATAGCCGGGGCTTGAGCCATCGATCCAACTGAAATTTTTGGTCAGCCAGTAAAAATCCCCCCCCGGCGTCAGTGCCGAGCCGTCGGGACTGAAGACCGATTTGCTGTTCGGCCCGCCGAGACCGGAGTGGCAGTTGAGGCAGAGTGAGCTCGGGTCAGAGCCGCGCAGCAGACGCTGCGTGCCTGTAGAAGTGTTATGAATGGAATGACAGCCGTTGCAGCTCCCGACGCCGCCGGAATGAAACGCCTCAGCGCCGCACAACTCAACACTCGCCGTCAGCAGCAAGCTGACGAACAGGAATCTGAACAGCTGTGTCACTCTATGGTGGCTTCTGCGCGCATTCATTGGGCCAATTACCCCCAGACAGTCATGCTCTTTATCGGTCGCTTCTGAATCAAAAGAAACAACGGTGATCGCTTCTTGTTTTATTCAGAATCAGAAATGAGCCTTTTGCAAATGGCCCAGATTGTGACAAAAAACAGACCGTCAAAATTTAACAGCAAGCTCTATGCCACTGAATAAACTTGAAAAATAAAACAGAATTACGGTGACTTAGTTATTTCTCGTTATAAAACGAAAAATGTGTTTTGAAAAAAAACAGAAAATTTAAGAATGTAATGTGGGAATTTTACCAGATTTTTTTCTGACGGCTTGAATGACCGGAGAAATAAGAAAAAACAAAAGGCTGAGAGTGTCCGGCAGCACTCTCAGCCTTGATAACATCTGACCGGCTGGTTCCTCTCCAACCAGAACCGGTACTCAAAATCAGTTTAATCCTGCATGTGACACTTGTTGCAGAGCGAACGCTGCCACTCACCGTATGTTGCCACGATATCAACCGGGGCACCGAGGGCATAGTAAGGGACCGCGCCGTTCGCCATCAGGGTTGTGGTCGCTTCATTCAGAATAGCCGAATGAGCAAGGAACTCGGTATTCGGATCCCAGCGCAGGGCGTTGTCGAAGGCCGAGGCATGGGCCCGGTGACAGGTGAGACACATGACGGTCTCTGTACCGGCCGAAACACCGGCGGTGCTGAGGTTGTCGAGCAGAGAGCCGTCCGTGACGCCCCGCTCAAAGGGGACCAGCGCGTCTTTAGCGGTAGCGACCACGCCGGTGAAGTTGCCGGACGCTTTGTAAGCATTGTAGGCAATCGGAACCGGAGCGGCGACCGGGTGCATGTTGCTGGCGCTGTACTGGGTGTGGCAGCCGAGACACCAGGTCGACATCCCTGAGCCGTAGTCAACTGTTTTACCGTCGTAGCTGTTGGCACGGGCAACCGGAGCGGGTGCGAAGCTGTCTTCGAGGATGCGGTAGTTCCCATGGATGGAGCCGTCAACCGGATCCGCCGCACCGTAAGAACCGGAGACAGAAATCGCAGCAGAACCGCCAGAGGTGCCGGTACCGACTTGGCCATGCGGATCGTGGCAGCTGTTGCAGCCGAGAATGTTGGAGGGGAACGACCCGCCCGGGGCCGTTACATTGGTTGGGTCAACAACCAAGCTGAAGTCGGCTGCGATGACATTGTGACCCTGATTGCTTGGTACGTTAGGAGTAAGGGTTCCACGAACATCGACATTGTAAATTGCCGTCTCCTGAATCCAGAAGAAGTCGCCCCCTTCGTTCATATTGCTACCGTTAGCACTGTTGACATGGTAACGGGCAGCGCCGTTGTGGCAATTCAGACAGGTGGAGCTTGGATCAGACCCCTTCATCAGGCTGGGGGCCAAAGCCGAACCGGTGCGGAGGTTGTCGGCCGAGTTGTGCATGGAGTGACAGCCGTCACAATGGGCGACGCCGCCGCCGTGAAACGCCAGAGCGCTGCCGCTGAATGCGAAAAGGATCGCGGCCAAAATCAGTAAAATCTTCTTCATGTCTTCCTCCATTAGAGTTGTTGCCCAATTGGTTGCTTATGGCATTTCGGCACCACCGGTCCTCCGACAATCCCTTGGACAAATTATGAGAATTTAATAGAGCAAACAGCGTGCCATCGCCAAAAATAGAGCAATAAACGCGTGATTACAGTTGGTTACATTGGTCGACACGAAGATATTCGTTGCTGAATTTGAATCGGATATGGGAAATTTCCAATTATTCGGCTAGAGAATTTCCCAGAATCTGTAAAATTACCGAGAACTTTTAGACCCAGGAATCGGCTGGAGAGAAAACATCTGCGCAAACCAGGGCGAAGGGAGGGAGAAGCTTTAATTCCATTTTTCACACACCAGAAGTAGGCGCCCTGAGGCGAAGACACAAAGACGCAAAGAGGGTCAAAGTCGAAAGCGCCGGGGATAAGCCTGAAACCAGAAGTATGAATGCTTTTCTTTGCGACTTTGCGGCTTGAGTGAACGAAGAGAACGGGCGTGAGAAGTTTTAAGGGGGGGAGTCTGTCAGCGGCTTTGATTCACTAAGACATAGTAGACCCCTACCCCTTTGTTGGCCGCCTGGGAGACAAAGACGCGGTGATTCGCCTGGTCGAGCGCCAGGTCATCCGGCACAATCAGATCTTCAGATCGATCCCCCCGGTAACCGAACTCGCCCAGAAAGTTAAATGTGCGGTCGAAAATCATCACCACCGAGCGGAGCCGGTCGGCGACGTAGATATTCCTCTGATCATCTGCAGCAATTCCGGAGACCACGCCGAACTTGCCCGGCGCGCTCCCGGAGACGCCGAAGGTGTCGAGAAAGCCGTTCGGATTCAGGCGAAAGGCGCTGAACAGGGTCGGCACGGTGAAATAGATGCTGCCATCGTGGCCGACGCCAAAACCGCTGATCTCAAGTTCGTGCGATTTTTTATGGTCCGGATCGAGTTCTTTTTCCACCGCGGTCAGCTCCGGTGCCAGATCATGCCCTTTTGAAAAAGTGCCGTCGGATGTCATGACGACAATCTGCAACGTCGCTGAGTCGGCCAGGTAAAA
>JACUTX010000296.1 GCA_014859615.1 Desulfuromonadales bacterium
ATTGACCCCGGGCATCTGCAGATCAAGCAGCAGCAGATCGTAAGCATGAGCCGCCAAAAGCTCGACCGCCCTCCCCCCCTCTTCGGCAGATTCAACCAGATACCCCTTCGTCTTAAGCAGCATGTGCAAGCTTTTCAACATTGCGACATCATCGTCTACGATCAGAATTTTGGCCATCAGGGGAGAACCGGTTGACATTTTTTTCTTCATAACGACTTCCCACTACAAATAATTAAATTAAAAATCTTCACTCGCCCACTATCGGAATCGTCAACTTGAACCGGGTACCGAACTCAGATGAACTGTGGCAGCTGATTTCAGCATTGATATCATCAACCATCTCCTTGACGATGCTCAGACCCAGTCCCGCATGTTCGCCCCCCTTCGTGCTGGAAACTGGCGAAAAGAGCCGACCCTGTATCGTTTTATCGATCCCCGGTCCGTTATCGTGAATACTGATTTCGGCGATACGTTCACCGTTTGGCATCAGATAATCACGGGTCGTCAAAGAGATTGTCCCCTCGGTTGTGAGTGCTTCAGCAGCATTTTTTAAAAGATTGATCAGAATCTGTTTAATGACCAGCGCTCTGGTTTTAACAAACGGGAGAGAAGGATCAAAATCGGTGCTGATTCTGATATTTTTCGGCCTGAAAAATGTCAGATTGAGGCTTTCAACAACAGAATGGATTAAAGCATTGAGATCAAGCGCCGCAGCCGGTTGTTGCGGAGCGGCTTTCAGATCACTGTAATACCGCAAGATTTCCCCGATACGTCTGATTTCGTTCTCGATTTCAGGGAGAATCTCCGCATTTTCAGTCCCTTCCAGCAGAGGACCGATAAGACTCGTGTAATTATTGATAATCGTCAGGGGATTACTGACTTCATGGGCCAATTTAGCGATCAGATCGCCCCCACAGTCGACTGGATTTAACTTCGACATCGATGGCGGCACCGTCGCCGCAGCAAATGACCTGGCGACGGCGCTATGCAGAAGCTGCAGCTTTGGCGCAGCAAAGGTTTGCGCTTCAGAGAGATTCTCAACACCAAGGACAATCCCGCCGAGCAACTTCTCCTCCACCTGCAGCGGGAGACAGACGACCCCTTGCCCCTTGCAAAGCCTGACAAACTGCCGATCCGTTACTGAAAGGTCGAACGATTCCTGGTCAAAAGAGTGTTGAAGTTGACCCGCAGAAACAGCCGCGTTCAGGAGATCACCCGCATGCAAGGATATTGTCATTTCTCTGACCAGACGCGATTGACCGGCGACAGACACGCCTGAAAATTGCCGGGTTTGCGGATCGAAAATAAAGAAAAGCGCTTCCTGCGCCGCCGAATGATAGAGATAGAGTTGCCGGGCCGTCTCCACAACCGTCTCCAGACCGACCGAATCGACCAGTTGTGAACAGATCCCCTCCTGATCGGCAATCGAAAAGACTGCAGAGGTTAATCGTTTCTGCACGCGTACGACCTCTTGCAGACATTCGTCCTGGTCCCCTGCAAAGGGGGAGAGTGGGCGATATTCGTTCTGCGCGAGATTGAAGATCGTTTCTATCTCTTTTTTCGACAGGTTAAAAAATTTCTCGGCGACCGAGACAATTTCATCATTCAACGCAAATGGGCTTCTGCAGATTTCGAGGGCCAGACGCACGATCCGCAGCAAGAGCCCCGATTCACGGCACTGCTCCAGATCGAGATGTAAAAATCGAATCGAATCCGCCATAAACGACTCAAGCTGCCAACCTGAGACCAAAGCATCGGCCAGATGAAGGTGATCCGTCGCAAAACTGACCTGTTCCTCCCCTCTGACCTTCTTACTGCTCAACGAACTTGAAATATCACGTAAGTAGAGTTCAGGATTTTTAGAAAAGAGCGCCAGCATCCCTATATTTTGCAACAAGCCAGCCACCTGTGCCTCTTCCGGATCAGGGTAGGAAATCGCTTCCGCCAGACAACGTGAGGCGATACTGCTGACTTGTGAATAGAACCAGAGCTCCCGCATAAACTGAACCTGAGGGGGGGTAAAACTGAATTCGACCAACCTTTTTGCCGACTGGATCGCCAGACTTTTGATGACAGGGAGAGTGAGACCGGCAAGCGCCGATGAGAGTGGTGCCAGGGGATCGATTTGTCCGGGACAGGCTTTGACCGCAGCTGAAAGAATTACGGCGCAAAAAGCACTGTCCTGCAAAATGATTTTCTGCAGATCTTTGGGTGAGAAAACGGCACCATGACACGCCCAGAGCAGCTGAATCGCCACATGCGGAGCCGTGAACAGAGAACCCATTTCCCGTCTGCTGATCGATGAATGAACCGTCGCCATATCTGCCTTTCAAAAAAAGAACCGATGGTACGTTTCACTCACTTTCTGAATAGAGCGTCATACTCAGTCCCCCAACAAAACATAAATAACACTATCCACCACAACATAATGAGTTGACAGATATAAATCAACATTAAACAAAATAGTTTCAACGGATGTATCTATTCAGCACCTGCCAAAATGGTGTCATTCCCGAGGGGGTCATCAAAGAATCCAGCTTTTAAAGCTATGGATCCTTTGATGGAATCATTTTCGGGATGACAGAATTTCTAATTAGTGGCGATAGTACTGAATAGTCACCAACGGACAAGATCAAAGATAGCTCGAATTTGATTTCGGCTAATCTTTTGCATCGCGCTCTCTCCTTAAAAAAATCAGCTGTGTTGCGACTTTTTTGCAGTTCAGCAACATCCTCTTGCTAATCATAAGTGTTGCACCCCCCCTTTTTTTTCGGCGACTGAAAATATGGCATAAAATAATCGTTGTGTACAGCCGGATAAGAAGAACAAATCGAAAAGAGGCATGTTAAACTGCACGGCAGTCGTAAAGGGGAGTAACACCGGTCAAGGGATAGATAGCCCGACACCCTTTTGAAAAGCGAGACCGAGAGTCGGTATGACACAGAGTCG
>JACUTX010000297.1 GCA_014859615.1 Desulfuromonadales bacterium
TGCTCATTGTAACCCACAGCGACCGACTCGCCAGCCGTCTTGACAGAGTCGTGAAAATGGAAGATGGCTGTATCGTTGGTGTATAGTCCGGATTTCCCCGACTCTGCCGATCCGATCATGCATGACTGACATACGATGAAATTGATGCGATATATTCTTGTTTTTATTGTGATTCTGTTGTTTTTCCCCGGCAACGGCCTGGCGCGCAACTTTGCGATCGATTCGGTTCGTATTGAAGGGAATCGACACATCGAACGGACGGTTATTCAGGAGGTGCTGCAGGCATCCCCGGGTGGTCAGGTTGATGAGAAGGTGATCAACGAGGACCTGGCAGCCATCTTCAAATTAGGCAAGTTCAGTGATGTTTTGGCTGAAGTCGTCATCGAGTCGGGTTTGTCGGTTCTGGTTTACCGAGTCGTTGAACGCCCTCTGGTTCGTAAAGTGGAGCTGGTCGGTAATGATGAAATCGACACGAAAACGTTGCAGGATCTGATTAAAGTCCAAACCCCGCAGTTTTATAATCCGCGCACGGTTTTTGAGACAATCGAGACGATGAAGGATGCGTACGTAGAAAAGGGGCACTATGCCGCCGAAATTGAACCTGACTTGCAGGTCGATGCTAAAAACGAGGCGACTCTGATCCTTCGCATCAAGGAAGGGGAACGGGTTCTGATCGATTCCTTACGTTTTGAAGGGAACTCGGTCTTCAGTGACAAAGAGCTGCGTAAAGCGATTCAGACCAAAAAACGGTGGATCTTCTCCTTTATGACCGACAGGGGGGCCTACAACGAAGAGTTGCTGCAGAACGACCTGGAAATTATTTCCGACATGTATTTCAATAAAGGGTATGTGAAAGTCAAGGTCAAGCAGCCTAATGTTACGATTGTCGAAGATGGCGCCTATCTCGATATCCTCATTGAGGTGGTTGAGGGGGATCCCTATTCGGTTAAATCTGTCGATATCCAGGGAGATTTGATCGCCGAAAAGAGCACCCTGATGGAGCTGAACAGACTGATGCTGAAAGAGGGTTTCAGTCGAGAACGTTTACGTGAAAGCATGTTGGCATTGAACGACTATTATGCTGATCGCGGTTATGCCTACGTCAATATTGTCCCGATCACCGAGATGGATGATGCAGAAAAAACGATAACCATCATTTACAACATTGAAAAAGGGGTTGAGGTTTATATCGGCCGGGTTCAGATTCGCGGGAATACAACAACAATTGATAAAGTTATTCGTCGCGAGGTCACGTTGACTGAAGGGGCTCTATACAGTTCTTCGGCTCTGAAAGAGAGTCGCCGTCGTATTAATAATCTCGGTTTTTTTGAAGAGGTCAATCTTAATACCCAGGCGGGTGAGCAAAAAGAGGTCATGGATATAGATATCGACGTTAAGGGGAAACCGACCGGGAGTTTTACTCTCGGAATGGGATATTCAACGGTCGATAAATTTGTCGTTCAGGGATCAGTGGCCCAACAGAATTTTCTTGGCCGGGGTCTCAATATGAATCTCTCCGGATCGTTGGGGGGGACCAGCACGACTTACCGTTTCGGTATTCTTAATCCGTATTTTCTCGACACGAAAATTTCACTCGGCTTCGATCTCTATAAAACCGAACGGGAATGGAACGATTATACCGAGCAAAAGACGGGTGGTGATATCAAGTTTGGTACACCGATCATGCCGAATGTCCGCTCTTTTTTCATCTATCGGTACGAACAGCGAACGATTACTGATGTCAGTATTCTGGCTTCCAGCTTTCTCAGATCGCAAGAAGGTGACTCGACTCTTTCATCGATTTTAGCTTCTTTGATCCGTGATACCCTCGATTATCGACCAGACCCCTCGGCTGGCGGTCGTTCTGAACTGTCACTTGAGTTTGCCGGTGTGGGCGGCACCGAAAAATTTGCCCGGATGTTTCTTGATCACCGGCATTTTTTCAAAGGGCCGTGGAGTACAGTGTTGTCAGCACACGGCAATATCGGCTACATTCAGCAGGTTGCAGGTGAACCTATCCCGGTCAGCGAACGTATCTACCTTGGCGGGATTCGGACGGTCCGTGGCTTCAAAACCCGTGAAGTCGGCCCGCGCGTCTTTCGAACCAATGATGTGACGGATCCCGTTACGGGCGCGGTGACTTCTTCTTCGAGCGATTACGAATATACGGGTGGTGATAAATCGGCTTATTTTAATCTGGAATATCTATTCCCCCTCGTGAAAGAAGCCGGAGTTAAGGGATTGTTTTTCTTTGATACCGGCAACGCCTGGTCTGAAGAAGAGAACTATTTTGAAAGTATGCGTTACAGCGCTGGTGCCGGTATCCGCTGGCAGAGTCCTATGGGGCCACTGCGGTTTGAGTGGGGTTATAATCTCGATCCGCTTGTTGATGAGAGACAGTCGGTATTCGAATTTTCAATCGGTAACTTCTTCTGATTAATCTAGAAAGGGTTAAAAATGAAAAAAATTATTACACTGTTGTTCGTTATGATGTTTCTGGCCGCTTCTGCTCTGGCAGAGGTAAAAATTGGCGTTGTTGATATGCGCAAAGCGATGGAAGAGTCTGATCTCGGGAAGTCGACCCAGGCTGTGCTGGAAAAAGAGAAAAAAGAGTTTGAACAGGAGATGAAGCAGCTTGAAGGGAAATTAAATGCATTTGCTGAAGAGTATCGCAAACAGGCTGAAATGCTGAAGCCAGGAGCCCGCGCCGATAAAGAGCGTGAATATGATCAGAAAGTTATCGAAGCGCAGCGGATTGAACAGGAACGAGGGGTCAAACTGCAACGCAAGATACAGGATCAGCTCGGTCAATTGCAGGATAGTTTTATGAAAATTGCCAGCGATCTGGCTAAAAAAGAGGGGTACGATTTTGTCTTTGAGCGCAACAGTATGATTTATGCGATCGAAGCGGCTGATTTTACCGATAAAGTTACAGCTGAGGCGAACAA
>JACUTX010000298.1 GCA_014859615.1 Desulfuromonadales bacterium
ACTCAGTGTAGCGAGGTCTGGCGAAACAGATTTTCAGAAGCGACAAGCAAATTTTTTAGTGGATCAGATTCTGAACCGCATTCAGATTATCAGTGATTCGGTCGAACAATGGGAAGTATCAGCAACTCGATACCGCAAGACCATGACGGAAGAATTTAAGGTGTTGGCGTTGACTTCTCCGGTCATTATGCTCCTGATTTTACTGCTTCTGAGTACTCTTTTAAACCGGCGTATTCTGAGCCCACTGAAAAAGCTCCATAAAGCGGTTCTGGCGGTTGGCAGGGGAGATCTGACCGTACATAGTGATTCCAAAGCAAAAGATGATGGCTTCGCAAATTCTCTCATGCCGCCAGACCCGGAAAATCACCCGGAATGTTGCCGCATAAGTTAAATCGATAGATGGATCTTATTCCCCGCAGCTTGCTGCAATGAGATAAAAGGCTTTCCGCCTATTGATACCCCGTAGCTTGCTGCGAGTAGTTCATTTGCACGGAAAATGTCTTCAAGTACTCGAGTTTAATCTGTAGGCGTGCCTTGAATGCAGAAAAACGTTGGCATGAGTTCGATATAGGGGAATTATCCCCACTTCTTGGTCGTCCGCCTTTACTTATAAACGCAGCTGCCCGATGGATGTTCAATCCGGTGGCTTTCAGTGTCGCGGCGAGTCTGACCGGGGTCATGCCTCTGACCCGAAGATGCTTGAGCCCAGTGACCCGGTCCAGGTCGGACATGGTGGCTTCGACACCAGCTCGATA
This sequence comes from Desulfuromonadales bacterium, assembly GCA_014859615.1. GTDB lineage: Bacteria > Desulfobacterota > Desulfuromonadia > Desulfuromonadales > UBA2294 > Kmv16. Next base: position 756 of record JACUTX010000298.1, read on the forward strand.
TCGATATCGTTCTTTGAACTCCGGCGTCTGTTCCTGTTTGCGTCGTCTGGCCAGGCGTAATGATTTGGCATCATAGCTGAGAGTGCAGCGGCCCTTCTGTCTCTTGACCGGACAGGCTGATTGTTGCGGGCAACGGTCGCAAACTGTTTTATCAAAGTGCACGATCAGGCCACCTTTTTTACCGACCTTGATTTTCTGTGGTGGATGACCGGCGGGACAAAAGGTCGTCTCGTCCGTCTCGGAGAATTGGAAATCGGCCAGAGTGACAATGGACTGTTCTCGGGTGCCCATGGCAGGTGCAACAACCTCAACACCCATCTCTTTGGCGCTTTCTATATTCTCGTCACCACCGTAGAGGGAATCGGCCAGGAGTTCGCTCGGGGCCAGATTGCGCTGCTTGGTGTCTTCGAGCGCTGGGAGCAAGGCATTGGCATCGCTTTCATGGGCCGCCTCGACACTGACATGGGTGATCAGGTCAGGCTGTTTCTTATCCGGTGAATAGGTTTCCATGACCTGCACCTGATATCCCTTCCCCTTGTGGCCGCAATAGCCAGCATCGGGGTCAGAGGGGTTCTGCAGTGAATCGGACGAGACCTCCTTGTTTGGCTTGATGGCCACCAAGGTGTCGGCCCCGGTCGTTTCAGCGACGCACTGTTCTCCAAATAGTCGAACCAGGAGTTTGTAGCTCGCCATCGCCACAACAGCGTCCTGGTCTTTGAACCGTTCAATCAGGGCAAAGCAGTCGTCGCCGACCTGCTGAAGGGTTCGGGATGATTCGCTCGGTTTGACGGCAAATTGGCCATCGTTTTTCTCTTCGTAGCGACTGGTCAGTTCCCCGAGTGATTGGTACAGATCAGAATGATGACGTTTGAGATTGACCAAAAACTTCCGGATCGCTTTCACAAACAAGCGGATGCGGCCTAAATGGGCCATGTTAGAGAAAATATGCACCGAGTCGAGTCGTTGCTTGGAAGTATCCATATCAAACAGTTTGGTCAGTGCATCAGAGACATTTTCAAAAAGCTCTTGATCCAGACCGAGCCGACCGACATGATCCCGCATGGTCCAGAGAGTGCGGGCCGATACGTAGGAACTGAAATCAGAAGCATCTGTGATGTTGAGCGCATACTGCCAGAGGATATTAAAGGCAAACTGTTGCACCGTCTCTTCGTCGGTCAGGTCTTCCATCTGCTGCAAAAGGACTAAACCGAGCATGGCGAAGAGTTCTTTGGTCTGCCGTCCCTTCGTTTCATTATACAAAGGGAAGAGCTTCTCAGCCGGGAGCCTGTGAAGGATCTCTTCGCGGAACAGATGTGCCCAAGAGGATTCCAGCAGGGCAATCCGTTTCGGACCGAGATGCTCAAACGGGTTGAACATGTCGTAGGTTTTGTGGTCCTTGATGTTGATCATGTGTTCTCCGGATAACCATTTGAATTTATTACGGTTATCCTAACATAAGACAGTACAGACAGCAAGGCTAAACCCGACATTTAGTTAATTAATTCAGCTAGTTATCTGGAGATTGTGTTTTTGCGAGTCCATCAATTATGGACTACATTGGTTTTTACGATCTGTTCGATCACCTGCTTGAAACCAAAAGTACACAATCTAAACATACCGCAGCGGCTAAAGCCAGTTCGGTTCCCAGATCCAGATCGTCCAAACAGCCTGGCATGGCAGTCGATCATCGCAAAACAGCTTTGCATCCCCGCAGAGCACACCACGCTCTGAAATCAAAAGGGGAAAAAGCCCCCTCATGACAGCGCGCATTGAATATCATGGTGACGGGCGCCACAGCATAAACCGTGGTTGCCGGGGTGAACGCATTTTGGGGATGCACAGGTTAAAAAACTTTGTACCCTCATTTTTAACCTGTTTCAAAAGTACACACTTTCCTCCAGGACAGCCAGATTCTCAACATAAAAGTGTGTCACAAACACATACAGCAAACAGCCAATAAAACCTAAGTGCCTGAAGATAAGCACTTTTACCACTTGGCACGCCTCATGCTTTACATGAACCCGTGGTACGTGAAAGTACCCTCCTTCAGTTGAAGAAGCCCACGACGTGCTTCCGCGTCCGTGGGCCTCTTCTTTTTCGGGGAGAATCAAAACCTGGCATCAGAAACGCAACTCAATCCGCGGATACACTCCGCGATCCTCGCGCAGGCAGCA
>JACUTX010000035.1 GCA_014859615.1 Desulfuromonadales bacterium
CCCGCCGACCAGCTCTTTCTTGCGTCCTTGCTCAAGACTCTCTTTAATAAATTTCCGATTGGCTGCCCGGCTACTCCGCCACTTTTTGATCAAAAAGGGGCGTTTATCCGTCTTTGTGTGCGCGCCGATACGGATGTCATGATTCAAGCCGGAGTCGGACTTAAAACGCAGATCTTGTCTCTGCAGATCGAAAGGCAGAGCTCAGCCTCGGCCGCGCTCAGCTGCTGGAAAACGGCTGGCAACTCTGACAGGTCGAGCCAACAGTTTTCTGCCGGGTCGCCGCAAAGCGCGGAGATAGCAGCGCGGTTGCCGGTGTGAAGTTTGATCCGCTCCGGCAGAGTGCCGCTGTGCAGTCCGATGCGCAGTGCGGTGTCGTAGAGGGCGGTTTCGGAGAACGCCTCGTCGTCGATGGCGTCAGCAACGGTCTGGTACAGATCCTCGAATCGCTGACAGTCCGCGAGTTTTTTCGCCGAGGCGACCAGCTTTTGCTGCAATGCGTCGAGCTGAGTTGGAGTCAGCTCTGGCTCACTGCCTGGTCGGAGGCCATTCTCTTCACCGAGGGCCGCAGCCGCATCGACAACGGCGTCGTGCAGTGACGAAAGGGAGGCGTAATAAGCCTGCTCCGCATAGAGTCCCGCCTGCCTCTGCTGGAAACAGGCGACAACCAGAGGGAGCGAGCTGACTTCAGGATTCTGATCGAAGCGACAGGGGCAGATCGGCTTGGAAGAACAACAGCTGCCAGCACAACCGGACATCGTATAGACTCCTCATTTTGTTTGGTAAAGGGGTAAAAAGGCGATTTTCTAAATCTAAGCCAGCTCCATGAACCTGATGAGCTGGAGTATACGTTCGACCTCCCCCAAAAGCAAGGTCAGCATACCCGATACCGAGCCCAGCGCTTATGGGGAGAATCCGGCCAAAAAGTCGCCGTCGGCTGCCATGGATTGGGCTTTCCCGTGACGGTCGGCAGTGGTATCATTGCTGCCGTGCGTTCAATCGTTTACCCACCAGCCTGACGAGGTGACTCCATGACTGAATCAAAGACGTTGCTCATCGCCAAGGGGGATGATTTTATCGGCCTGCTGCCGCAGATGGCCAATCGCCACGGACTGGTCGCTGGTGCCACCGGTACCGGCAAGACCGTGACCCTGCGGGTGCTGGCCGAGCAGTTCAGCGCCATCGGTGTACCGGTGTTTCTCGCCGACGTCAAAGGCGATCTCTCCGGCATCGCGCTCCCCGGTGGCGATCATCCCAAGATCCGCGAGCGCGTCGCCCTCCTCGGGCTGACCGATTTTGTTGCGCAGGGGTTTCCGACCACCTTCTGGGATCTTTACGGCGAGCAGGGGCACCCGGTGCGGACCACCATCTCGGAGATGGGGCCGCTGCTGCTGGCAAGGCTGTTCGAACTCAATCCGACTCAGGAAGGGGTGCTCAACCTGATCTTCAAGATCGCCGACGATCAGGGGCTGCTGCTCCTCGACCTGAAGGATCTGCAGGCGATGGTCCGCTTTGTCGGCGACCATGCCGCCGACTTCCGCACCAGCTACGGGAATATTTCCGCAGCGAGTGTCGGCGCTATCCAGCGCAGCCTGCTCAGTCTGGAACAGCAGGGGGGCACCAACTTCTTCGGCGAACCAGCCCTCGATCTTGACGACCTGCTGCAGACCGGCACTGGCGGGCTGGGGATGATCAATATCCTCGCCGCCGACCGGCTGATGCAGTCGCCACGGCTTTACGCCACTTTCCTGCTCTGGTTGCTTGCCGAGCTGTTCGAGCAGCTGCCGGAGGCCGGTGATATCGAGAAACCTAAGTTGGTGTTCTTCTTCGACGAAGCGCATCTGCTGTTTGACAATCCGCCCAAGGCGCTGCTCAATACCATCGAACAGGTGGTGCGGCTGATTCGCTCCAAGGGGGTCGGAGTCTATTTCGTTACCCAGAACCCCCTCGATCTGCCGGAATCGGTTCTCGGCCAGCTCGGCAACCGAGTGCAGCACGCCTTGCGCGCCTTTACCCCCCGCGACCAGAAAGCCGTACGCGCTGCCGCTGAGACCTTTCGCAGCAATCCGGGACTCGACGTGGCTCAGGCGATCACCGAGCTTGGTGTCGGCGAAGCGCTGGTCTCGGTCCTCGATCACAAGGGGATCCCCACTCCGGTGCAGCGGGCGCTGGTCTGTCCGCCGCGCAGTCGGCTGCAGCCGCTCTGCGCAGCCGAACGCCAGAGTCTGCGCGCGGCCTCGCTGCTCGCTGGTCACTACGAGCAGCAGATCGATCGGGAATCGGCGAGTGAGGTGCTCAAGGCGCGCGCCGTCAGCCAGCAGCCGCTGGCGCCACCTCGCGGACGAGCCCGGCAGGACGACAACCAGGTCGGCGCGATCTTTGAGGCGGCGGCCAAAAGTGCTGCCCGTTCAATCGGTACCCAGATCGGCCGGCAGATCATGCGCGGGATTTTCGGTTCAATGTTTGGCGGCAATCGCCGCTAGCAGGCAGGGAAGGTGAGCCGCTGTAAAAAATTCAATTAAAAATCGTTTTGGTGGTGATAATTTATGCAATGTTTAGAAAGAGGAGACTATGCTGAAACTGTTTGTTATTGAAAACGGACTGCTGCGCGAACGACCGATTGAGCTCGATCAGCTGCAGGATCAGATTGCCCGGGTCGACTGGGTTGATGCTCTCGAACCGGATGAGCACGAACGCGCTCTGCTGCAGTCGTTGCTGCAAACGGATGTTCCCGAGTCTGATGATGTCGCCGAGATCGAGACGTCGGCCCGTTGTTTCGTCGATCAGGCCGGGATTCACGTGCATTCGCTCTTTTTAACCCATGTTGAAGGTCGGTACACTCCTGTGTCGGTTGCCTGCATTTTGCAGCAGAAGCGCCTGATCACAATCCGCGAAGGCGACCTGCCGGATTTCAGACTTTTGCGCCTGCGCGCCCGACGGGGGTTTCTGGAATGCAGCTCGCCGGCCGATCTGCTGGTTACATTGTTTGAACAGAAGATTGAGAATCACGCCGATACGCTCGAAGATATCCACCGCCAACTCGAAGCGGTCAGCTATATGGTGCTCAAAGACGAGGATGCCGAGCTGGAAGATGCGATCAGCAAGCTGGCCGAACTGGAGGACAGCAACGGCAAGATCCGTCTCTGCCTGATGGATTCCCAGCGCGACATCTCGTTTCTGCTGCGCCACCTGCGCAATATCGACGATCAGGCAAAAAACCTGCGCGAAATCATGCGCGATGTCGAAACCCTGATGTCCCACACCACCTTCCTGTTCGACAAGATCAACTTTCTGATGGATTCGACCCAGGGGTTTATCAATATCGAACAGAATCAGATCATCAAAATCTTCTCGATTGCCGCCGTGGTCTTTTTGCCACCGACTCTGGTAGCCAGTATTTATGGAATGAACTTTGAGTATATGCCCGAGCTGAAATGGCTGCTCGGGTACCCCGGGGCACTCGGCTTGATGGTGATATCCGGCTTTGCTCCCTACTGGTATTTCAAGCGCAAAGGGTGGTTGTAGGGGAGGGCGGCAACTCGAATCACCAAGGTTTTTTCTCTGGAGATAAGCAAATCGTTTCAAAGTTGCTCAGGGGTGATGGCGACAACCTGATCGATGGTCAAACTGTCGGTGAAGAGCATGATCAGTCGATCGACGCCAAGGGCGATGCCGGCCGCTTCCGGCATGGTTTCAAGGTCAGTCAGAAACGGTTCCGGCAGGTCGATCGCCGGTTTGCCGGCAGCCCGCCGGGCCGACTCATCGGCGTTGAAGCGCTGGCGCTGTTCGGCCGGATCGGTCAGTTCGGAGAAGGCGTTGGCGATCTCCAGTCCGCCGATGTAAAGCTCAAACCTTTCGGCGCAGCTCGCATCGCCCGGCTTCAGACGGGCGAGCGCCGCCAGCTCGGCCGGGTATTCGGTCAGAAAGATCGGATCGGTGCCGAGTTGCGGTTCGACCTCGGCGGTCAAAATCTCCTCGAAACGATTTGCCGCCAGCGCCGCACTCAGAGAGCAGGAGGCGAACTGCTCGAACGCTTCAGTAACGGTCAGGCGCGGCCAAGGGATCTTCAGGTCGATGATTTTCCCCTGATAGCGAATGGCTTCGCAAGGGGACAACTGCTGCAGCAACTGTTCGCAGTCGGACATCAAGGAGGTATAGTCGGCTCCGGGACGATACCATTCGAGGAGGGTGAATTCCGGCAGGTGGTTGCGCCCTCGCTCTCCCCCGCGCCAGACCCGGCAGATCTGAAACAGATTCCCGTACCCGGCGGCGAGCAGCCGCTTCATCGCGAGTTCGGGGGAGGTCTGCAGCCACATCTTACCGCTCGGGAGTGGATCGATCTGCAGCTCCGGTGCGTTGGCCGGGATCCGCTGCGGGGTTTCAATTTCGAGAAAATTGTGGGCAACAAAGAAAGCCCGGATCGCTTGTACGATCCGGGCCCTCTCCATAAGATTATTCTGCTTGCTGGCCAACGCCCAGTTCGGCTCGGTCATGCCGTCTCTTATTCCTTGACGCGGGTGACATACTCGCCGGTGCGGGTGTCGATCTGAAGCAGGCTCCCCTCTTCGACAAAACTCGGAACCTGAAGCGTGTAGCCGGTCTCCAGGATCGCCGGTTTATTGTTCCCCGAGGCGGTGTCCCCTTTAACCCAGGGGTCGGATTGGGTGACGCGCAGGTTGACAAAGTTAGGGAGGGATATGCCGATGCCGATTTCGCCAAACATCAGGATCTCGACATCCATATTGTCGACCAGAAAGTATTTGTCATCACCGAGGGTGTCGCCGTCGATGGCGACCTGCTCGTAGGTTTTGCTGTCCATAAAAACATAGCCGGATTCATCATGATAAAGGTACTGCATATCACGCGATTCGAGGGGGGCCGATTCGAACGATTCGCCGGAGCGATAGGTGCGATCGAATTGCGAGCCGTTTATCATGTTGCGCAGACGACATTTGTACAACGCCTGTCCTTTGCCCGGCTTGGTAAAGTCAAATTGAACGATAACGTGCGGAATACCATCGATCAATATTTTTAATCCTTTTTTTAGGTCGGCACAACTGTAAACCATGGTTCTTGCTCCTTGCTGCGTGGGATTTTAGGCCGTTTTGCGGCGGTGTTTCCTTATACACGAAGCGCTGACTGTTGTCACATTAAAAATGCGCTAAAACCCTTTTGGCCACAACGTTTCCGTGCTAAAGTACGTCCGCTCGATTTATACATAAAAGAGGAGAGACGAGTATGATATCTAATGATCTGAAACGCGGCCTGGTGATTCTGGTCGATAATGCCCCGTGCCTGGTGATCGAGACCAGCAGCCAGAGCCCGTCGGCCCGCGGCGGCCAGACTCTGATCAAGACCCGTTACCGCAACCTGCTGACCGATCAGGTGCTCGATAAGGCATTTAAAGCCGGAGAACGGATTCTGGAAGCTGATTTTGAAAAGCGCAAAGGGCAATTTCTGTATGCCGACGGCGATACGGGCGTCTTTATGGATCTGGAAAGTTATGAGCAGTATGAAGTTGGGGCCGAAATTTTCGGGCCGATCAGGGGGTATCTGGTCGATGGGACGCAATTGACTCTCGGACTGTTTGAGGGACGGGTGGTCTCGCTTGAACCCCCGATGACTGTGGAGTTAACCGTGATCGATACCGTGCCGCCGATTAAGAATGCCACAGCTCAGGCACAGACCAAGGAGGCGACGCTGGAGACCGGCCTGGTTCTGCAGGTGCCAGCTTATCTTGAGTCCGGGGTCAAGATCAAAGTCGACACCCGTGAGGGCCTTTTCATCTCCCGCGTTTAACCTCTTTTATCTGGTAACCGATTATGCCGCGACATCTGTTTCACTTTGTCAACAACCTGAGTATCCGCTGGAAAATGATGGTCGTTGTTCTCCCGCTGGTTCTGATTCCGATCTTTCTGGTCGGTGCGGTGGCGGGGTATATCGGCTATCAACAAGCTCAGCGGGGGATCACACAGACCAGCAAGGATGATCTCGATCATCTTTCACAATTCTCCGTTGACCTGCTCGATGCGCATTACAAGCAGTTTGAGGTTTATCGCGAAGAGAAGAAGGAGATTGTCCGACAGGAGCTCGAAACTTTAACGGATCTTGCCTACCGGACGGTCGACGCAGAGTATCAGAAAGTCGTTGCGGGTAAAAACGATCTTCGTTTCGCACAGGCCTCCGCGCGTCAGACGTTGCGCAAGGTGCAGGTTGGCGAAACCGGTTATCTCTACGCGATGCGCAGTAACGGTGATCTGGTCGCCCATCTGAGCCGTGAGGGGGAGAACGTTTTTGACGAGCAGGATGAGGAAGGGCGTTTTTTCATCCAGACCATGAGTTCCAAGGCAAAAAAATCGGCTCCGGGGCGAATTCTGAATATTATCTATCCCTGGAAAAACCCGGCTTTGGGTGACATCGCTCCCCGCAAAAAGATGGTCGCCTATCGTTATTTTGAACCGTGGGACTGGATCATTGCCGCTGGTGGTTATATAGAAGAGACCTACGATAATCCGGCCACCGAAATGAAGTCGTTTGAAGAGCTGAAATCGAAGCTGAAATCGAAAAAAGTCGGCAAGACCGGTTATATCTACGCCATGGATCTCGAAGGGACTCTGACGATTCACCCTGATTCCGAGGGGACGAATATCCTCGGTATGCGCGATGCGGATGGTTCAGAGTACATCCGAGCCATGGTCGCCCGCAAGGACGGGTGGATTCAATACAGCTGGCAGAACCCGGGTGACGTTTCCCCGCGGCGAAAAATCGTCCGTTATCGTTATTTTAAACCGTGGAACTGGATTGTGGCGGTCGGTTCCTACGAAGATGAATTTTATGCCGAGGCGAATCTGATCAAGGGGCGAATTCTGGTGAGTCTGTCGATGATCTCGCTGATTGCTGCATTCGTCTCCGGTTTCCTGGTCTTTTTGGCCGCCAAGGTCCTCTCTGATCCGATCCATCATATGATCGGAGTTTTGCGGGAGATCAAACGGGGGAATTACCGCAAGCGGATGGTTGTGGAGAGTCATGATGAATTCGGTGAGCTGGCTCAGGCTTTTAATCGGATGACCCAGATCGTCGGGCGTAATCGCGATCTGGAAGAGAGTCTGGCCCAACAGGGGAAGATGGCTTCGCTTGGCGTGCTTTCGTCAGGGGTGGCGCACGAAATCAATAACCCCCTCGGCGTGATCCTCGGCTATGCCAGCTATCTGGAAAAAAAAGTCGATCCTGACGATCCGAATTATCACTTTCTGTCGGAAATAAAGCGTGAGAGCAAACGGTGTAAAAAAATTGTTCAGGATCTTCTGAATTACGCGCGCACGCCGCAGCCGGACCGTAAACCGGTCGACCTGAATCGACTCCTTGGACAGATCGCCGATTTTGCCGCCAATCATACCGATATGTCGCGTGTCGTGATTGTTCAGGACTTTGCCCCCGATCTCCCGAAAATCCCCCTTGATGCCGATCAACTTCGGCAGGTGGCGATCAATCTCATCCTCAACGCCGGTTCCGCCATGCCGGATGGGGGGGAGTTGAAGATTACAACCCGGCTGGAGGGGCAGCACGCCGTGATTGTCTTTTCTGACAGCGGCTGTGGCATCCCCGAGGAACAGCTGGAACAGATTTTTGAACCGTTCTTTACGACCAAAGAGCGGGGGACCGGCCTCGGTCTGGCGATCACCCGCCAGTTGGTTGAACAGCATCACGGGCAGATCAATCTTGAGAGCAGTCCGGGGAAGGGGACAACGGTCAATGTCTACCTGCCGCTGAAGGAGGAGGATTTCTAAATGCCGAGCGCGCGGATTATGCTGATCGATAATGAAGAGGGGCTCTGCCGCATGATGCAGGTGATCCTGACCGATTGCGGTTATACGGTTAAGCCTTATACCCGCCCGGTACAGGCGGTTGCCGACTTCAAGGCCGGTGCTTATGATCTGGTTATTACCGATATTAAAATGCCGGAGATGGATGGACTGGAAGTGCTGCAGCATATCCGAAATCGTGACCCGGAGATTCCGGTTATTGTGATTACCGCTTTTGCGACGGTTGAGATGTCGATCCAGGCGTTGCGTAACGGCGCGTACGATATGCTGACCAAACCGTTCGAACCGGATGAGTTGATCTATCGGGTCAAGAACGCTCTGCAGCATCATCAGCTGGAGGGAGAGAATCGCCAGCTCAAGGAAGAGTTGTCAGGGAAATTCAGTTTTGATCAGATCATCGGTCATTCCGAGCCGATTACCCAGCTTCTGGAGACCGTCGCCAAGGTGGCTGTCCGGGAAACGTCGGTGCTGATTACCGGCGAATCGGGGACCGGCAAGGAGTTGATCGCTCAGGCAATCCATTACAATTCACCGCGCAAGGAGGGGCGGTTTGTCGCATTGAATTGTGGCGCCCTGCCGGAGAATATCCTGGAAAGTGAGCTGTTCGGCTACCGCAAAGGGGCGTTTACCGGAGCGCTTGAAAATCGTCGCGGGCTGCTGGAAAGTGCCGACGGCGGGACGCTTTTTCTGGATGAAGTCGGCAACCTGCCGCTGCATGTTCAGAAAACATTGCTCCGGTTTCTGCAGGAACATGAGTTCCTGCGCGTCGGCGATCGTGAGCCGACCAAGGTCGACGTCCGGATTCTGTCGGCGACCAATTCAGACCTGCAGGCGGATGTTGCGGCTGGCCGCTTTCGGGAAGATCTTTATTATCGCCTCAATGTCATGAATCTGCATCTGCCGACCCTCAAACAGCGGCGTGATGATATTCCGCTTCTGATCGTCAAGTTTATTGCGGAGCAGAATGAGAAATTTGGCGCCGAGATCAAGGGGTTGACGCCGGAGGCGATGTCGGCGGCGATGGCTTTTGACTGGCCCGGTAATGTCCGGCAGTTGCGCAATGTTCTGGAAGCGGCCATGGTTCTGACGACCGACAATTACATCGGCCTGACGACTCTCGCCCGGTTTATCGATGTGCAGGGGGATCACCTGCCGATTAATGAAGATGACTACGCCAGTGCCCTGGCTGGCTTTGAAACCGTTTATCTGCGTCGCTTGCTGCGGAAGCATGGTGGCAATGTAGAGGCTGCTGCGGCTGAAGCCGGAATGAATATGGCGACGATCTACCGTAAACTTAAAAAATATGCGATCAAGAAAACCGATCTCGGTTCGTGACTCCCTTGCGAAACTCCATATTGGCTTTTTGCAAATATGCAAAACAATCAAAGAGCCGGATTGGTTTTGCTAACTATCTTGAATTACAGATTTTTTTATACTGACAGAGCGTTGTGCAAAGATTGTTGCCGCTCGTTTTTTGCTGCCGTTGCAACCATGCGAATTTTACCCCGCCTGAGCTGATCGTAAACCTGCTGTTTCTCCCGTTTCTCAACTTGGTACGCCCCTTGCTGATAGTTGAGGCAGATTGAGTCTCAAACCGGATACAGGAGGAGTGTATGGCCAGCTTTGCCGTTTGTCCTTATTATGGGTGTAACGAGGATATTTGTGACGTCGGGTGCGGGTATATCTCTTCGCATGATGCGAGCCAGATCAGCCGCTACTGTCTGGCCGATTATCAGGCCTGCCCGAAAATGATCGAACTGGTCGACCGTGCGGTCGGTGAACCGGCCCGTCATCCCGATTTATCTACCCAGATTCAGAAAAACAGACTCGACTTTATCTCAGGTGAAGCCGGAATCGCCGTGGGGCTGACGGTTAGCGGTCTGGCAACTCTTATCTATGCGTTTCAGAAATTTGGTCTGCTCGGTGAAACGATTTATTTCTCCGGTGGTCTGATCCTTATGCTTTCGATCATGCTGATGATTGTCGGCCTGTTTGCCATTAAAAAACTCCCGATCCGCGGCATGATGTTCATCGGATCGGGTCTGCTCTGGCTCTCATTATTGGCGATGGACCTGTTGCCGGCCGCCGGAATCGGTACCAGTCCCGGGAAAATTGCTCTTTCCGGTTATCTTTATATCTGGGGGATGTTCTGTCTGTTTCCGTTGCAATCAGCTGTTCGAGTAAGTTTTTTCTGCCGTCTGTTTTTCGGTCTGCTTGCCAGCTATCTTTTGCTTATGGCCACAGCCCCTTTGTTGTCTGCTCCGTTGCCCCTTGCATTACTTCTGACCGGTGTCTCAGCCGGGGTGGTCGGTATGAGCGCCGGTTTACGCTATCTTCTGCAGCAGGGTGGAGCGGTTGCTGAAACAGCTATCAACCGGGCAGGGGCATAAATATAAACCGTTGTGCAAGCGGTCGTTTCCACCCCCCCCCTCCTCTCAGAACTATCCGCAGGGAGAAGGTGTTGCTGCGATTTTATTTCGCATCGGCTTGACACCAATCAGTCGATTACGTATCTTCAAAAAATCAGCACATAGATACGGGGGCGTAAATGAAAGCAAACTTAAGTCGGCAGGTGACATTTCTAGGGCTTGTCGCTCTGGTTTTTTATACCATGTTGCTCTCGGGCGGTGGCGCTTCGGTTGAATTCCTGCCGCAGTTTGTACTGACCACGCTTTTTTTTCTGATTTTCGGCCGGATTCTGCATAAGGCTCTGAAAACGTCTGATGCCGAAGGGCGGCAGGGGGTCGAAGAGCAGCCTCTGTCGGACTGGGGACTGCGGACCACAATCATGAACTGGTTTGCTGTTACCCTGTTTGCCTGCGCCATTACCCTCTTTTTACTCAAACCTCTTAGTCTCTCTTTCTACGAATTTTTGATCGTCCCCACCGATAACAGTACCTTTAATCTCCTCGCCCCATAATCTTTGCACCGTGATCGGGGCGCTGCCGGTTCCCTTCTCCCTCTAAAATTATCTTGAAAAGATGAATGATTTACCCCGGGTGACAACACCGATATATTTTTGCCCTCTTTTTCTTCTTTTCCGTTAGACTGTCGATCTCTTATTCTTGTTAATTTTTTTGGAGACGCCGCGTGGCAGAAAAGCAATTTATCGTCGGACCTGATACCGTCCGGATGATCGAACTCGGGCACCCGTGGGTGATCGCAGACCGATTTACCAAAAGCTGGCCACAAGAAAGATCCGGAGAGCTGATCAGTCTGTCTGATCAGACGGGGGAGCGACTGGCAACAGCGCTCTATTCTCCCGGTGAGCGGATCGTTGCCCGGATTCTCTCGCGCACGCAGATCGCATTGAGTAGAGAATGGATTCGGCGCAAACTTCAGCAGGCTCTGGAGCTACGGCTGGAACATCTCGATCTCACCGGAACTACGGCTTACAGACTGGTTAATGGCGAGGGGGATGGTTTGCCCGGTCTGACGATTGATCGTTATGGTGATTACCTGATGGTTCAGTGCTACACGCAGGCGTGGTCGCCGCACCTCAAGTTGATCACTGACGTGATGCGGGAGCTGTTTTCGCCGCGGGGTATTTACGAAAAGTTTCGTCCGCAGGAGACGCGCAGACTGGCAGCCAAGTCGGAATCGACCTGTTACAGTCAGCTGCTGACCGGAGAGAGGCAGAAAGGGCGCCTGACCGTTACGGAGAACGGGCTCAACTTTCTCGTCGATCTTGAAGAGGGGCTCAATACCGGTCTGTTTCTTGACCAAAGAGATAACCGGCGTGATTTTATGCTGAGGGTCAAGGGGAAGACGGTACTGAATCTCTTCGCCTACACCGGAGCTTTTTCAGTTGCTGCCGCTGCGTCCGGAGCGCAAAAGGTGACGAGTGTCGATGTGTCGGCAACCTACCTCGACTGGGCCCGGGAGAATTTCAACTGCAATCGTCTCAACCCGAAACGGCATGAATTTGTTGTCGATGACTGTTTTTTTGCTCTCGACCGATTCAAGCGGGAGGGGCGTAGATTCGATCTGATCCTGTTTGACCCCCCGAGTTTTTCCAGTACCCGTAAAAGTACCTTTGCGACCCGGGGCGGCACGGCTGGCCTTGCGACCAGTTGTCTGCAAATATTGAAAGAGAACGGTCTGTTGATCGGCTCGTCCAATCATCAGAAAACCGACATTGCCGAGTATCAAAAGGAGTTACGGCGGGGGGCGCTGCAGGCGGGGTGTGAACTGCGTCTGATCGGTCTTCACTCCCAGTCGGGGGACTTCAATTATACGGTAACGTTCCCCGAAGGGCGTTATCTGAAATACATGCTGGGGGTGAAAACCGAAATGATCAATCTTTGACCAGCGGATTGAAAACCTGGTGGTACAGGAAGGCATGCCCGACCAGATTCTTCTGCTTCAGCAGCGGATGCCCTTCGGGGAGGATCAAAAAAGGGAGGGACTGGTCACCGCCGACGGAACCGTGGCCGCCGATCTGATCATCGAAGCAGGCGATCTGCCCATTGCTGTAGTCACCAAAAATTATCAGATCACCACAGCTGCTGTCCGCGGCAAAATCGAACAGTTGAGGGTAGATCAGTTTCGGCTCTCCGTACGGTTCAAGGAATGTAAGCTCCCCTTCTTGCGGCCTCTGCGCTTTATGGCAGCAGAGTTCGCCGCCGCGATGCACAAACCAGACTCTCTCTTTCGACCCCTTCGCCATCAAAAACCCGATCCCTTTATGCTTCGACAAAAAGCGGAGCAAAAGCGGCTGTTGCTTGCGGATCTGGGCCAGTCCCAACCGATTTTTTCTGCCAGTGAAGTAGAGATGCGCCAGTGAGCTTGAGTAGGTAATGACGATCCCCCCCTGGATAACAACCTTCAGGGTCTCCGGGGCCAGTTCACCGATTTTGCGTTGGAGTGTATCTTTGACCTGCCGGTAGATGCGGCGGCGCCAGGTATCGGGGCGGGCATCGATCTCTTTGGTCAGGTAGCCGAGTTGTGAACGGGTAAATTCGAGTGGCCCGGAGGAGATGGTGGTTTTTTCATTATCTTCGAGAAAAGCGCCGACGGCATCGCCGAGAGTCGCACCGAATTTCGACTCAAACGGGTAGCCGGGCGTCTGACCGTGATCGCTGAGGAGGATCAGCTGGTAATCGGCCCCCGGCGCATAGCGGAGCATTCGCATCACTTCGCCGATGCGCATGTCGGTATATTTCAGATTCTTCAGAGCGGTGCGCGAGGCGGGGCCGTACTGGTGCGCCAGTTCATCGTAGCCGCTGTAGGTTGTATAGATACGCGGCACGCCGCTGTAGATATCGGCAATAACGCCGAAACTCTGAAATTCGCGTAAAATCACGTTGCAGAAGATCCTGATGAACGGAAACAGGCCGATCTTGACCGGATGGATCTTTTTACTCCGGGCCCGGTTCCGGTCATAGAGTTCGGTGAGATATTCGGAGAAAACCGCCAGACACATCCGCGCCACCCGGATCGGATGAAGAAAAAGGAGGAGGAGAAGGCGCGAGCCGCCAAAGCGTCCAAACAGGGTCTGGGGGTGAGGTGAAGAGACGGTGAAGACACTCTGAGCCGCGCCGCCGTCGAGGATATTGCTGTACGACGATCCGCCGGTGAGGATGCCTGGTCGGTCGCCGATCAGCTTCTCACGAAAATACTGGACATGGTCGGGATCATTGCAGCTGATGATCTGTCCGGTCGATTTTTCAAACCAGCGAAACGCCGGGATCCCTTCTTCGATGCCGTAAAAAATTGCGGCCTGGGCGGCCGGGGTCGTACTCGGCAGCCCCGAGAGATAACTGCGCAGTCTGTTGCCGTGCTTCAGATAACGGGCGATGCTCGGCAGATAACCGCGTTCGAGGGCCATTTGAAAATGTGCATGCGAGAGACCATCGATCTGAATACCGACAAATCCTGATTTACGGCCTGCTTTCAACCGCTCTCGCCGCTCATTGCGGAACAGCCAGTATTTGAAATGATAATAGAGTCGGAAAATCCCGCTGATGAGCAGATGCTGCGTTTTTTTGTCGCGATTCATGAGGGGGAGTATATCATTAAGATTTTTAAATTGCGATATTTTTGGCTGAACCCTGATCCGTGCGAAACTGTTCAAGACCTCTCTAAAGGCGTATGCTACCGTCTGTCGGTTGAAAATAAAGGAGCAAATAAAGTGAACAATATCAAGCAGTCTAAAGGTGAAAAGTACATAGAGAATCTGTTGCAGGAGTTACAGCCTGATTCCGATCGTTACCGGGTTCTGGCGACGGCAAGGCAGTTCAAGGCGTCGTGGGCCGAACTTGGCGAGCGCTTGATTCATGTCAATCAGCGCAGTCTGTTTCGTGATTGGGGGTATGACTCATTTGGTGATTATTGCAGTCGTGAAATCCGGATACGTAAAGGGACGGCAGAAAAACTGACCATGGCTTACAAATTTCTGGAGCGCGAGGAGCCGGGGGTGCTGGCGCGAGGCGAGGGGGTTTTGCCGATGCCCGATTACCGCACTGTCGATCTTCTGCGTCGCGCCCGGGAAGAAGAAAATTTTGAACCGGAGCAGTATCGGGCGCTACGCGACGCGGTGGTTGAAGACGAACGGAGCCTGCCGTCGGTTCGCAAGCAGTTTCAGGAGGTGACGCGGGCTAAAGAGGAGACAGTCACCATCGCTCTGCGGCAATCGCGTCTCGCACTTAATACCGCCCGGCGACTCCTCTCGACGCTGGAACCGATGGGGGAGCTGTATATAAAGCACAGGCCGCTTCTCGATCTTCTGATTGGTGAACTGGCCGCTGTCGAAGAAGACGCCGCGCTCGCAGTCGGGGAAACAAAGGAGCCGGGAGAGTAGTTTTCCCTCTCGTCAGAATGGCGGAAAAATCGAAAAGATTGCGGCCAGCGCCAGAGTTCCGATAATGCAGAGGCCGAGGTAGAGAAACAGCACCCGCCGTTTGAACATCGAAATAAAGATCGCCATAACCGGTAGCGCAGTGACCGGACCACCGATCAACATGGCGATGCCGGGCCCTTTGGCTAGCGCAATCGTCTCTCCCGGGTCGGGGAGATAGAAGCCAAACACCATAGCCGCTGCCGTTAACTGCGGCAGATGCAGCGGAATGGTTGCGAACATGATCCCGACTGTCTGCAAAACCCCTTCATTCGATAACAGATTGGTAATCCAGAGATTCGGAATGAACTGCGAGGCAACGACCTCAATGACCAGACCAAGCAGGACAAATTTGCCGATTTTAAACAACCCTTCCCAAAAACGGGCCAAAAAGACATAAAATTTATTATGGGTACAGCGGTCGACTCGATGTGACAACTGCTGTCCGCATTCACACCGCAATTGTTCAACCGGATAATTCGGATCGTGGAAATCCCCTTTCGGCAGTTCTTTACGGAACAGCTGTTCTTCGTTAAAGCCGTAGCGACGCAGAAAGTGGGTCAAAAAGCCGGCGAACAGTCCGAGAATTACGGCACAGACAACAATGAGATTGGCCCATTCGATGCCGAGCATTTTGGCCAGGCTGGTATATGAAGCCGGACTCATCAGCGGGGAAGCGACCAGCAGCGCCATGGCTGGCGCCAGCGGCAGACCACCGAGAAGAAGCGAGATCACCAATGGCAGGGTTGCACAGGCGCAGAGTGGGCTGGCGACGCCGAGCAGGGTCGCCAGGAGGATGGAGTAGATTCCAAAATGAGTTAATACCTTGCGAATCTTGACATGCCATTTGAATGTGCGGATGATCGCTTCGAGAAAAACACCAAAGGCGAGGTAGGGGAGAATGTAAACAAATTCGCGCCAGAGTTCACCGGCCAGATTGGATAACTCAGGGATGAAACCTTCCATCGATTATATACTCCTTAAAAAGGTAATTATCTGTCAGTGATCGATCCCGCTCTGACAGATATAATCATAAAACAGGTCGATTCGGCTGTTTTTATTTGTGTCAGAAAGTGTTATAGCAAAGGAGGTGCCAGCCCGGTAATCAGTGAGCAGAATTCATACCGCACGGCAGGTATTCTCTGCAAGTATTTTCAGCCCGGGATGGTATAATCCTGACAGTATGTAATCGAAATCTTGACACTGTGAAAAACCGGCGTATAAAGGGGGCATAATTTACTTTAATCCTGCCGGTCGTAGCAGTTGGTTTCCTTGTATTTTTTTTAACTGTCCGGGAGATTTATACAGGTGTCTGTTTGGTGCAGTGGTTCAATGATTCAGGTCTATGGGAGTCAATGATGGCAAAAGGGATTAAAGACAGGGTGATCGAGCAGTTTACCCGCAATGCCAAAGGGTATGTTGGGAGTAACAGTTTTTCCGGGGGGAAGGATCTGGAGGCCGCTGCCGAGCTTTTGAAGCCGACCGCTGATGATCTCCTCCTTGATGTCGGGACCGGTGGTGGACAGACGGCACTCTTCTTCTCGCCGATGGTGCGCAGTGTGGTTGCGTCTGACCTGACGATGCCGATGCTGAAAAAGGCTCAGGAATATATTGGTGATGAAACCGATGCCGACAATATTGTTTTTCGGGTTGCTGATGCCGAAGATCTACCGTTTCCATCCGGTTCGTTCACCATTGTGACCTGTCGTATTGCTCCACACCATTTTCCCGATGTCCCGAAAGCCTTGAGTGAGTTTTATCGGGTTTTGCGCCGGAAGACGAGTCGTATCGCGATTATCGATACCTTGCTGCCGGACGATCCTGAAATCGCTGATTTTTATCAGATGATGGAGGTGATGCGTGACCCGACCCACATTCGTGCTTACACCACTCAACAGTGGACGCAGATGGTTGAGGAGGCCGGTTTCGAGGTTCAGAAGACGGCTGTTTTTCCTAAAACCCACGATTTTCAGGCGTGGGCCCGTCGGGCCGGCATGGATAATGTTGGCATAGGCCGTTTGAACGATCTGCTGGTGCATGCGCCGGATAAAATTCAGGATTACTTTAAAATTGAGATATTTGCCGGAGAAGTTGAGAGTTACACCGATAAAAAATTACTGGTTTATGCGACCCGGGTAGATAATAAAAACTGATCGGGCTGTCTGGACGCCCTTTTCATCCCGGTCTCTGTCCCTGATTTTTTGCTAAAAAAGCCGCCATTAAAAGTAATGGTGGCTTTTTTAGCAATGTTTACGCAGCAATTGAGCAATGGAGCAAAATTGTGACCAATAATGATGTGTTACGCCGTATCCGTTATATCTTTGATTTTAATGATAAAAAAATGATCGATCTGTTTGCCCGGGCAGATTGTCAGGTCAGCCGGGAAGAGATCAGCAACTGGCTGAAAAAAGAGGAGGACCCGGCGTATCAGGAGTGCAGTGATACGCAGCTGGCGGTTTTTTTGGATGGTCTGATTATCGATAAACGTGGAAAAAGAGAAGGCTGTGCAGTGCCGCCCCGGAATCGGTTAACGAACAATATTATTTTCAGAAAATTGAAGATTGCTCTGGCTCTGGAGGATAGACGTATTCTGGAGATCATGAGTCTGGCGGGTCTGCATATCAGCAAACATGAATTGAGCGCCCTTTTTCGCAAACCAGAGCATAAACACTATCGTCTCTGTAAGGATCAGATGCTGCGAAATTTTTTAAAAGGGTTGCAACTTGAATATCGTGGTGAGACAGCGGCAACAGATTTGTAGAATCGATCAAAGAACTGTCCGGTTTTTCAGATTTTGTAACTATTCAGCAGCAGCGAAAAGGCTGTCATTCCCGAGGGTGTAATCAA